>JADIMG010000083.1 GCA_017694875.1 Candidatus Gallipaludibacter merdavium | reverse complement strand
AGGAGTGCTCCTTTGACAAGGCGGTCAAAGGATGTTGTATTGTCATTCTTGCGCCATGCCTCGACGTTTATGAAAGCGGAAGTGCGGGTTGTTTCCTCGCCTGATTTCTCAGTGCGGCTGATTGCCAAAGGGAAACGTGCAACGCTTGCGGTTGAGAACTGATGGATGCTTGCATCCTTACCTACAAAACCAGAAACTACGAAAGAATTTTCCATTTTCTTCATAACATTGAAATTTTAGAAGTGAAACATTTATTTTTTACGTTGCCATCAAAGTTGGCAAGGATAGCAATCAGGCAAGTAATTACCGAATTATTTCACCGTCAGGCAGGAAAAGTTTTCCGAAAAGCTGCAGCTGGAAAAGTTTTTGAAAAAAATCAGGGAATAAGGCTTTGGTACTTGCAGTATGCGCCTTGCACTAACTTCGCAACAGGAAAAAGTAAGTGTCACGGCTTCGTCCAAAATGAGATGTGAAGGGAATGGCCTGATATTCTTGTGTCTGGTCATGGTAAAGAATGCTGTTCTCATAGTCAGACTCGACAGGTTTCACAGATCCATGGCAAGCAATCCGGACATAGTGAAAGCGATAACTCCCAAACTTCACCATGAACCCGGCATAGCATAGCAAGAGAAATACGAAACTCCGCACTCTGCATAAAAAGGTCTGAACACGGAAGCTATTCAAGAGGATGGAAGCCAGAGGTGAAGCACAACAAGGCTGATGCCACTCATGTGAGTGATGAAAAGGTGCAAAATCAGCAAGGAGAAAAAGAAAGGCAATGCCTATCAGTCAAAGAGCGGACTTCTGTCCTACTCTGGCTTACTGCAAGTTTAAAGTTTAGATTTACCCATGTATATATACATGTATTTTAAACTTTGGTTACAAACCTGAACAGGTTTATAAAAAGACTGACGAACAATTCATTGCGAATAGAAATATCATATGAGAAAGAAAATGGGAACTACATTTTCTCCTTACTGAAGCACCGACAGACAATGCACAACCATGTAAATATTCTCATAAAGTAGTTAACAGCCCGGATAAAAGAATTTGATAATATAAAGTCGGCAATAAATCGGTTTTATTGCCGACTTTATATTATCCTAGCAGAACAATGGAATCATTTTACAAAGAGTAAACGTAAATGGTAAGACAATGTTTTATGGTGTGATTTCAGATTGTTGATCGAGAAATATTTACCTCTTCATATTAGGAAACAGTCAAGCAGATAGGTGTAGTTTCGTTAATAAGAGATTCTACTTAATTTCTTAGTCATTTGCGGGATACTTTTAATACTATGCTTTTACAACACAAGAAAAATACCTCATATATTCCATAATATGATGAATTCATAATGGTGTTACTTAATATAGAAAAACACACTAAAGAATGATTAATTGCTCAGAACTTATATATAAAGTCGGCAATAAAGTTGGTTTGTTGCCGACTTTATATTATATTTGCACTGCAATGAGTATTGACGAGAAATATAGTATTAAACAGAGCATATTGAATTATGCTCGTACTTACGGACGGATTGAAGTGCCTCAATTAGTATCAGTATTGGGGATAAAGACCAATACCGCCCGCCAGTATCTCTGTACCTTAACCAAAGAGAACAAGATAGCCCGTACAGGAAATGGTGAATACATGCTTACAGATAAACAGGTGTTCTCATTTGCTCCAACAGAAACACTGAGAAAACTATATGTCGGATTGAAAGAGAAATTGCCATTCACCGATTTCTGCATCTACGATGGCAGCATCTTCACCACACTACAACATCACGTCTCTGTGAACCATGCTATTTATGTCGAGACCAACCGGGATGCTGTAGATTCTGTTTTTTCTCTGTTGAAGGATTCAGACATGCCCGTTTATAAGCAACCGACAGCAAAGTTCATGTACGACTACGTAAACATGCATGAACCATGCATCATTGTAAAGATATTTGTCACTGAATCTCCAGTAAATAAGGTTGATGGGATGGTTACTCCTACCATCGAAAAGCTACTCGTAGATATACAGAAAGACGAAGACTTTGATTATATGCAGGGCACGGAAATCACTTATATGTATCAGACCGCCTTTGATTTGTACACAGTCAATACTCCCAAAATGCTCCGATATGCAAAACGTAGAGGAGCATACGATAGTACTTATTCATTAATAGAACAATCACAAAAATATGATAAATAAAGAATGCTTTACAGCAAGATGGATTGAAGAAAAATCCAAGGAGCTAAACTATCCAGACAAAAATATCATTGAAAAGGTCATCCATGCCTTTTCATTGCTGGACATGTTGGCGGCTTCAGGTTGCCCATTTCATTTCAAAGGTGGAAGCAGTCTGATGCTTCTTTTAAAAGAACAAAGACACAGGCTGTCTATAGATATTGATATAATATGTCCTCCAGGTACTGAAATAGAAGAGTATCTGCAATCATACAAAGACTATGGCTTTATTGACTATAAGCCGATAGAAAGAATTCAACGTGGAACAGACATACCAAAATCGCATTCCAAATTCTTTTATCAAGTGGCTTTCCTTGATGGCATAGACCGAAAAGAAACCATCCTGCTGGACGTTCTAAATGAAGACTGTCACTACAACGAAGTCGTGACTTTACCTGTAGAAAGCCGTTTTATAAAGACAGAAGGTGAACTGAATTATGTAAAAGTACCATCCATTGGAGATATTCTCGGAGACAAGCTTACGGCGTATGCACCCAATACAACAGGTATTCCATATATCAAAAATGGTAAGGATGCCAGCATGGAGATCATCAAACAGCTATATGATATAGCCAGACTGTTCGAGAAGACAGAGGTCCTTGAAACAACGACAAAATCGTTTGTACAAATTGCAGAAGTTGAACTCTCATACAGGCATTTGCCAAACAATCCAAAACTCATTTTCGATGATATCAGACAGACTTCGCTGTGTCTGGCAACAAGGGGAAGTGAAGGAAACGGACAATTTGATGCACTACAACGTGGTATACAAAGGATCAAATCCTTCATGTTCAATGGCGGTTATTTCATTGACGATGCGATTAGAGACGCAGCACGCGCAGC
>JADIMG010000082.1 GCA_017694875.1 Candidatus Gallipaludibacter merdavium | reverse complement strand
ATGAAAGCAGGGCAACCGTACTCAATAAAATTATACTAATGTTTCTCATGGTTGATGAATGTTTTTTTATTCTGTCAGCAAAGTAAAGCAAAAAACAGGAAAAGAAAGGATGAAAATCGTACAAGGTTATGATAAGATAGTCCAAATATATCCCACTTTGGTTAAGAAACTATTTTAAATTAATCGAAGATAAACGTTACGCACATTTATAATTGATTCCCCAATACCTTTCAAATATTTAAGTTCCGCTTGGATTATATTATCAATGTGAACAGCATCTTTTTACGGTTTCCGTTCCAAAACCGTACGTTCTTGGTACGGAAACCGTATGTTTTTGGGTCGGAAAACGTACGGTTTGGGGACGGAAACCATAAAAGGGAGACTGCCTGAAACAAATTCTGATCCTTTCAATCCTACATTGATCCATACCCTCCTAAACAAATTTATCGGATATGATCAAACCAGCTTCTAAAAAGCAAAGAGCAATACCATCAGGCTTTATTCCGACAATCAACCCATGTATTGCTCTTTGCCTTTATAACGGATAACCGGCTTCTTCAATCATTTAGTCTTCATAAGGAAGACCGTCAAGATTCGGACACTTATTTAATTCATAACGTGGTACAGGCATCCAATACATCGCTTCACGGAAATTGCGTTGTTGCAATATCGTAGTATTGTGTGTGTAAAGCAACGTACCGTCCCCTAACTTATAAATCTTCATAGCAGTAGGACAGTTTTCTGCTGAATAAGCATCTTCCATCCGCTTCCACCTACGCAAATCAAAGAAACGTTGCCCTTCGAACATTAATTCCACTGCTCTTTCCTGCTCATACTTTTCGCGAATGTTATTTGCATCTGTCAAAGCAGGCAACAAAGCACGTGTACGGGTTTTGTTAATATATTCCAACGCTTCAGAATCCCGACCCAATTCTATCAAACATTCGGCATAATTCAAATAAAACTCGCCTAAGCGGAAGAAAATCCAAGGAGTATTATCCATGACGGTTTCATCCCATTGGTCATAGTCCGGATTCATAAACTTACGCAGGTAATAACCTGTTTGCGTCGCATTCCAATATTCACCGCTGGTATAAGTTGGTGATTGTTCACCTGAAGTCACCCCTTCTGCTCCTGATTCATATATTTGAACAGGATGGTTATCTTCTCCATATCCCCAACGTGCACCATCATAAAGAATATTTGCATACAAACGCATTTCACGGTTTTCATAAGGAGAGATCTTGGTAGCGTCAATAGTTTGGTCGGTATATACAATTTCGCCCGTATTAGCATCAACAGTAGGTACTTGGATATTGTATTTTTGGACTCCAGTCATTTCAAAGTCTGTTCCGTCTTCATTCTGATAAAGATTTACAATATCATAAGTAGGAAGCCATACTCCCCAACCATTGTAACCATTATAAGCTCCGGGAGGTGATGACATCGGATAACTTTGTGAATAAGCACCTCCACTTACCGTATTATACATTTTCTCAAAAATGATTTCTGGATTTTGAGGGTCGCAGAATAAAGCGGCATATTCTTCATAACCATTCACTTGTGGTAAATTGTAAACTCCTTGGTCAGCCAAGTCAATAACCGCTTTTTGGGCATCAGCGGCTTCTTGCCATCTTTCAGTAGAAGGCGTGCCGAAAAGCGGACTTGCCTTATATAACAAAGTACGTGCTTTTACGGCTAATGCAGCCCCTTTTGTTGCACGACCGAAGTCCTCGCTGCCATAAGATGTCGGCAATATGGCAACAGCACGGTCACAATCCGCAACAATAGAATCTGCCACTTCATCCATATCTGCCCGAGTTTGTGTCCATTCCGCATCCATATCAAATGTATGGTATACCAAAGGCACCCTTCCATAAAGGGAATACAATTGGTGATAATAGAATGCACGCAAAAAATAGGCTTGTCCAATCATTTCTTCTTTTTGCGTTTCCTCTACGTCTGAAGCGACAGGAACCTCACCTATTCTTTCTAAGAACTGGTTTACATTTTTAATTCCCGTGTAATAAAAATACCACGTATTACCTTTACCTTCAGAATATCCTACATTATAATTATCGCACGAAACATTACCCAAGGTATAAACTTCCGTAGCATAACCTGTACGGTGATACAATTCGTCTGTATAGCTACAAAACGGAACGCCCTGTTCGTTATCACCTTCTATCCATCGGTAACAGTTGTTTAAGAAAGCCTCGGCATAATCGAGGTTGCTCCACACAGCTGCATCCGAAATCTGGTTGTGAGGGTCAACATCCAAGAAGTCTGAACACGCTGCCATGCCTACTCCAACCAATGCACACAATGCGTTTTTATATATTGTTTTCATATTGAAGTTATTATAGAATTAAACATTAAAAAGTTACATTGACACCAAATGTCCATGAACGCTGAATCGAATATCCCCTAATACCATTTGTCATTTCGGGGTCGAAAATACCTACACCGTCAATGGTGAATAGGTTGTTTCCATTCGCATAAAGACGAAGATTGTCTATGCCTAAACGTGAAGTCCATTGTTTCGGGAATGTATATCCGAATTCCAATGATTTCAGGCGAACAAATGATGCATCGCGCAGCCACCATGTAGAGGATTGTGAATTACGTCCGTCTACTTGAGATTCTTTCATGAATGCACGTGGCCATTTTGCTGCCAAGTTCTGTTCGGCTGTATTCGATTCACTCCAGCGTCCTTCATAAAAGTCAGTAGCCATGTTCATGGTCGGTTGAACCAATATTTCAGCATCTGCTTGACCTTGGAAGAAAGCACTGATGTCAAAACCTTTCCAAGAGCCATTCAGTGTTAAACCGAAAATCCATTTTGGCGTAGCTGATTTATCACGACGCACAGCATCATCCCATGTGATATTTCCATCGCCGTTTGTATCTCTATAAATCAAGTCTCCGACTTTAGTCCCTGACAAATGAGGCGTAGCATCAATTTCTTCCTGAGTTTGGTAAATCCCCAATGCTTCATAATAGGTGCCACCATCAATAGGATGTCCGGTTACCCGTTGCCATTCTGGAGTATCTATCGCCTCATCCATATAGATGACTTCATTTTTAGCATAAGTCACATTACCAGTCACTCCCCATTCGAAATCACCTGCGCGGTCACGATAAGTAGCAATAGCTTCGAAACCATGATTCTTTACCTTCCCTAAGTTTTCTGCCGGAAGTGAAAGTCCAGAGTAAGTAGGAATAGAAGCATTCCGCGTAATCAAGATATCACTACGGCGTGATTGGAAATAATCAAGGTCAAGCCCGAATTTACCATTTAGAAATTGAGCGGAGAAACCTACATTCCAAGTTTTCGCCGTTTCCCAAGTAACGAGAGGATTAGCAGTAACAGTTTCGTAGATACTTTCTGCAAATACGGGGTCTGTACCGAAAGTATACAAAGGAGGAGTTGCCCCACTTTGTACAAATCCATACATGGAAAGATATTGATAAGCGGAAATGTTATCATTACCCATCATACCCCACGAACCTTTCAACTTGAGAAAACTTACCACATTCTTTATAGGTTCGAAGAATTTTTCTTCTGACATGACCCAACCTGCAGAGAAACCCGGGAATAATCCCCAACGATGACCTGGTGCAAAGTTCATCGAACCGTCATAGCGCAAGGTAAATTCGGCAAGATATTTATCTTTATAACCGTAGTTAATTCGTCCAAACCAATTCTGGCGAGCTGTTTCATCAGAATTGCCACTATTGCTTTGGTCATCTTTATCAATGCTGCCAAAATCCAAATCGGGCAAAGCCGATGATGTAAAGTTCGTCCGGTAGCCATACAAATAATTGTAATTATACCGACTTTGCTCATAAGCCACGAAAGCATCAACCTTATGTGCTTCGTTAAATGTACGACTATATCCAATACGTGCATTTACGGTAATGGTACTACTGTTGCTCGACCAAGACCCAACGCTATTCGAACCTGTAGCGTCTCTCTGATTAATGTATTCTCCAGTAGCTCCATCATACGAATAAATATCATACGGAGTCCGTATAGACTTCCCGTTATTGAACGTATAATCCAATGCAGCATAACCTTCTGCATAAAGTCCTGGTGTAATTACATCCAAATCAATACGAAGTTTCGGCTTTAAATTAATGGTATTATACGTACTCTTGTCAGTTCCGGGCAAATCAGATACCATTAATACAGCATTGTTGGTAATGCCATCGTGTCCGGTTCTCAACAGTCCGTTCGGATAATACGGAGCAGCCATCGGACTGGTAGTTAGGAAATAGCCAAACAAGTCTTCTGTTGAATAAGCTCCACGATTATTCACGGCTTGACGTCCCAAAATATCCATACTGAACTTAATGGATTTCGTTATTTTGGCATCCAAATTAGTTGTAAACTGGTACTGATTGTAATCTTGAGGGCTATTCTTGTAGATTACATCCTGATACATATATTGAGCAGAGGTATAAAACGAAAAACGTTCATTACCTCCACTAATGGAAAGGCTGTGTTCGGTATTGGTAGCCCAATTCTTTGCTACAGCATTCCACCAGTTCGTGTTCGGATAGTTAATTTGGTCACTTCCATTCAATATGGTTGCAAGGGCTGTTTCTGGATAAGTCAACGCATTGCCTTGTGCCGCATCAAACTCATTCACATATGTAGCATATTGATATGCGTCTAACATTTCAGGCACACGAGTCGGTTGCGAAATAGATACATTTCCACTGTAGTTTACGGTTATTTTCCCTTCTTTACCACGTTTGGTAGTAACCAAAATGACACCATTTGCCGCACGGGCACCATAAATAGCAGCCGAAGCATCTTTCAATACTGATATAGACTCAATATCTTCAGGATTCAATCGACCAAAAGAACGGTCTGCGATACCATCCACAACAATCAACGGAGCGGTATTTCCTAACGTACCTTTACCACGAATCAAGATTTCAGCATCATCTGCTCCCGGTTCCCCGCTTCGGGTATTAGCAATAACACCAGCCGTTTTTCCAGCCAAAGCATTGGTCAAATTTGCAGCAGAAACATTCTTCAACTCATCACCGCTTACCGCAGAAATAGAACCGGTTAACGTAGCTTTCCGTTGAGTACCATAACCAACTACGACAACTTCATCCATAAGTTCTGAATTTTCTTGCAGCATAATAGCTTGCCCTGCTTTTACTTCACTTGCCTTTATTTCTATTGTCTTGTAACCGATGTAGCTAATAACCAATGTTGCATTAGGAGCTACCTCTAATGAGAAGTTACCATCAAAATCGGTAATCGAACCATTACTCGTACCTTTCTCAATGACATTGGCACCAATGATAGTTTCACCTTTCGAGTCCACAATCTGCCCGCTAACGGTCCGTGTCTGTTGGGCAGCCATCATAGCAGCTTCTATGTTGCCCGCTTCTGCATACATTGCCAAAGGCAATCCAGTAGTCAGCATGGCACACGCAGCCACTTTCACCATAGCGCGACTAAATAACGCGCGGTTTCCATGTGTATCCATTCTGTTGTTATTTAAAGGTTAATAGTTAGTTAATAATTAACAGTGAACAAGGAATAACGGGATTGCCATTCTTTGCTCTTGTTAATCACTCACTGTTAATTATTCATTATTAATTATTTACTGTCATTTTACTTTCCATTCAATAATTCCTCCCGATTCCCCTTTCTGCAATTGTACGGATATTCTAAGCCCATTTGTCTTTACAGGCTTGAAATCGAGGCTATTATAACAATCTTTCTTCACGCCGTATTCGCCAAGGGCTTCTACTTCTTTCCATGAATTTCCCGACTTGTAATAAAGTTTCCAGCTTTCAGGCACACGGAAGTT
>JADIMG010000081.1 GCA_017694875.1 Candidatus Gallipaludibacter merdavium | reverse complement strand
GTGGGTAGCATCTTTATCTGTTTTATAAAGATAAAGATACCCAAAAATCGGCATATATCCAAAATATTTATTGGGTATATGCCGATTATATCAGTCGGTTGTCCTATGAAAGGACTTTTTCAGTGCCCTCGGATTTCCGAGGCATTTTTTGTTTCTTGACCAATCAGATGTTCGGTGCTTTTATAAACTATTTTGCCTATGTGTGGAAATGTTTGTGACCATCTTTTTATGTGTGACAGCTTAGCGTAAGGTTAATAAAATCTAAAGTTTGGCAGTGTTGCGGGAAAAGAGTCGTATTTTTGCATTTGTAAACTTGCAATTGTAAGAGGAGAAACTTTGAAATTGCATAAGTTTTAATCTATGGAGCATATATTGATATATATTCTCAACAAGCTGTATTGGATACTGATATATTGTTTTACTGTAGCAGGGCAGATTTCCTTGTCCGATGATATGTTTTGTGATTCAGGGCAATGGGTCTGTGAGGAAGTCGATAGTGTTGCAGAAGCTGTTTCATCGGATACAGATATTCAAAATGTTTCTTCTGTGGGAATGTTGTGTCATTCTCATTCTTCTAAATTTTTGTGTCTCTATTATTCTTTCAATCAACGTGTCGTATGGGTGGCAGATGTGCTGCAACGACAGCTGGGATGTGTTCCCCGAGGGGATATAGAATGTCCTGAAAAACATCGTGTACGATTACGTTTCTGTTCTGATTGATGCTATTGGGAAAATGTAATTGCAAAACTCTTGTTTTTGCAATGCAATGGCTATAGCAAGTCAATGTCAATATTTATTACAAGACAAATTTTTTATTACAAGACAAATTTTTGTTGTATGAAAAAATATCTAAGTTTATTTTTTGCATCTGTACTATTGGTACTACACATATCAGCTCAAAATTATCAGTTGCCCAACAGCAGTATGGAAACATTCCAAAGTAGTTGGGCTGGTGTAGGGTATGACCCGACAGACTGGAAAGGGGCTAATGTTAGACGAGTCGTGTCAGGGATTACTGCAGAGAAAGAGATGGTCTCTCCTGACGATAATGGTCGTACTGGAAGGTGTGTCCGTATCCATAATGAAAAAGTGGAAGCTGATATTTTAGGAATCAAAATTGGTGCCCCTGCTCCTTCGTGGATAACCTTGGGACAGCCTTGGAGTGATTTGAATGGTACGAATCAAGGGACTGCTTCTGCGGGAACGGATGGTGGCATGGCTTTTACCTATCGTCCAGATACTCTTTCTGCATGGATTAAAAGTACACGTGTCAGTGGTGAGGAATTCAATATAGTTTTTTATTCTTGGACGGGGATGGCACAGAATAATTCCTATAAGGGTCAGGATGGAAGTTGCCAGTCGTATAGCCATACGGATGAAGAATCGGATATACGCGTTCAGACGGATGGTAACGCATGTGGCACCGGATGGGGTAATGCCGTACAGGTGGGTGAAGGCGCATTCCGGAGTACACAGAATTATTCGTCATGGACACAAGTGAAAATACCTATTACTTATTATAATAATACGGTACCCGAAAAGACCAATGTCATTTTCTCTTCCGGCAAATATCCTCATCTCAGAGAATCAGACGGGGTAAATGTTGGCTCTACTTTATGGGTAGATGATATTTCTTTGATTTATAGTTCTAAGTTACATGAAATACGTATTATTAAACCAGGTGAAACAACGGAACGTCCAATAACTGGAGTTGCCCCTAATATTCAAACTTATCATTATTCTTTGGGATTGGGTGCTACCAATGCTGATATTCCGCAGATTAACTGTTATCGTTCAGGAAGATTGCTTGGTACATCCGAGTGTGTAATCAATTATGCAACACAATTAGGTGATCCCACAACCATTACTGTTTATGCCGAAGATGGTTCGTCAACTACAACCTATACAGTTGTTTTTGCGGCAGAGATGTCAAACAATGCCCGCCCAGCGGGAATTACTGTAAATGGTACTTCTGTCAATGGCTTTAGCGGTTATGTGAATACCTATGATGTGGCGTTGCCTTATGGTACGACAGATTGTCCGGTATTGGATATTGTGAAAGCAGAACCGGAGCAGACCTTTACAAGCACTTGTACGGGGGTACCGGGAGTCGCAACAATTGAGGTTACGGCAGCTGATGGAACAAGCAAACAAACTTATACCTTGAATTTGTCAGTTGCACCATTGACGGATAATACATTGCAGGACATTTTGATTAATGACAAACCTCTTACCGGCTTCTCGCCAACAAAGAATATCTACAAAGTAGAGTTACCAATAGGTACTACGGATGCACCTTCCGTTACTCCTGTTTCTGCTTATCCCGATGGAGCTCAGACCATTACAGTCAATAACGGTGGTCTGGAAGGAACTACCACCATTACGGTGACACCCCCGTCAGGAACATCACGTACTTATTCGATTACGTATGTGATAACGGAATCATCCTATTCTTTCTTGGAAGATATACAGATTGGTGGGGTTTCATTGCCTAATTTCAATCCTGAAGTTCTGAATTATTCTTATAGTTTGCCATTGGGAGTGACTGAATTGCCTGAAATTACTTATACGAAAGGGGATGAATACCAAACTGTTTTGGTAGAAGAAGGAGGTATTGATGGCGTGACAAAAATCACAGTTACCGCTCAGAATGGAACAAAAACTATCTATAGGATTTCTTTCTCTGCGGAGAAATCGTCTGTTTCAACTTTGGCTGATATAAAAGTAGGCGGTACTTCTATTCCAGGCTTTACGCCAGAAAAAACTAATTATACTTATGCACTGCCTGTTGGAACAACTGAACTTCCAGAGATAACCTATGAAAAAGGAGATGAATATCAGACGGTTACTTTGACGCCTGGACCTGTTAATGGTGTTACACGTCTGATTGTGAAAGCACAAGATGGAACAACTACTACTTATACGATTGTTTTCTCAGTAGAACAGGCATCCGTGGCAACATTGCTGGATATTAAAGTTGGTGGTGTTTCTATTCCTGAATTTGACCCGAATCAGCCTAACTATACATATGTGCTTCCAAGAGGAACACAGGAATTGCCGGAAATAACCTATACACTGCATGATGATTATCAGACTGTCAGAATCACTGAAGGTGGGGTAGAAGGTGATACCCGTATCACAGTGCGCGCACAATCTGGTGATATTATGGTATATACCATACATTTTACGATAGAAAAATCGTCAGTAGCCATATTGTCCGATATAAAGATAGATGGTGTTTCATTGCCAGGATTCTCGCCGGAAATTTTGGAATATAGTTATGAATTGGCTGGTGGAACAACGGAACTCCCAGCCATAACTTGGGTAAAGGGAGATGAATATCAGCAGGTATTGTTACAGAAGGGAACTGTAAACGGAGCTTCAACAATTCGTGTGCAGGCAGAGGACGGAACAGTAAAGCAATACGTGATTAATTTCTCGGTTCAGAAGTCTGAAAACGCAAAACTTCAAAATATATATGTGGACGGAGTCCCATTGCCTGGTTTTGAACAGGAAACCTTCTCTTATGTGTATGCGCTTCCGATGGACGCCATGACTTGTCCTACTATTACGGTAGAAAAAATGCCAGGTCAGACTGTGAGAATTATACAGCCACAATTGACGGGAACGGCTCGTATTGAAGTACAGCCAGAGGTTGGAGCCATAAATGTGTATACCATATTGTTCCGTAAAGGTGAAGAGGCCAATACAACTTTGTTGCAATTGAGCTTGGATGGTACGCCGATACCTGATTTTCGTCCCGACTCTTTGTATTATGAATATGTTCTCCCTTATGGAACCAATCAATTGCCGGAAATTACCTATACCTTGGCCGATGAAAATTCATTGGTATATGAGATACCGGATGGAATAACCCAAACGATATTGAATGTAGTCTCGGCCGATGGTACATCAAATACTGTTTATGAGATACAATATAAGCAATATGTATCTACAGACCAGACGCTGTCGGATATCAAGGTGGACGGAACATCATTGGAAGATTTCCTTCCAACCACTTATCAGTATAGCTATGAACTGGAAGCCGGTACGTTGGCTTGTCCTCCGATTACTGTGGAAAAAGCCAATCCGTCGCAAATCGTATTGATACAAGCTCCACGCTTGGATGGCGTTGCTGAAATCAGACTTGTCGATGCCAATCAGGAAACATTGAATACCTATACGATTAATTTTATATTGAAGAAAGATACGGTAACCAGTTTGCAGAATATTCTTTTGGATGGTCAGCCATTAACGGATTTCGATCCGGCAAAGAAAATATATGAAGTACAACTGTTGGCCGAAGACAAGCTGCCTACTATCACTTATGAGCGAGGTCATGACAGACAGAATGTATTTGTGTCTTATGTTGCCCGCGAAGGAATCGATTTACTTGTGACTGCAGAAAATGGAGATACGGCAACGTATACCATACATTTCAATGCCCCTGTTTCAACTTCTGCTTTATTGGCAGATTTACAGGTGTATAATGAAGAGGAGCAGAAATATATTTCGTTGGCTGATTTTAATGCAAATGTATTTGACTATACTTATAATTTACCGTGGCGTACGGATAGGGTGCCTAATATTCGTCCTATTTTCTTGAATAAGTACCAGATAGCTACTATTGCTTATCAACCGGTAAATAATACGACTGTTGTTGAAGTTTTGGCACAGGATGGCACAACAAAACAAACTTATCAGATTGCTTTTCCTGTTGAACAATCGAAAGAGACTGCTTTGGCCTCTTTGATAGTAGATGGCAATCCTTTGGTATTGCAAGATGGGGTGTTTGATTATTCTGTTCAATTGCCTTATGGAACCACAAATATTCCAGAAATCATTTGGGAGAAGAAAGTATCAGAGCAACGAATTACTTTAGCAGAAAGAGGGCTTGGTTATCCAGCAACCCTTAAGGTCTTTGCAGAGAATGGAGATTCTGCTCTTTATACGATTCATTTTGACGTACTTAAATCTGACGCCGAAAATGTTTTGATACGTATCCTCGTAAATGGAATGCAGCCAGCCGACTTCTCACCCTCAGCAGATAATTGTTCTTTAATTCTGCCTTATGGAACGGAAGCAATTCCAGAAATAACCTATACAAAGAGCTATCCGGAGCAAACAGTGGAGATTCTACAAGGGAAATTGGGTGAGCCTGTATATATTAAGGTACATTCCAACAAAGAGGGAGTAGCTGACAAGCAATATACTTTGTCTGTTAGCGTTGCTCAACAATCGGAAGCTGTTTTGACGGATATTAGGTTTGATGGTGTTTCCATGGAAGGATTTGACGCAAAGAAAACTACCTATGTACGTCAGATTACCCAAAAGCCAGCCCTTATTGAGGCGGTTGCTCCCGAAGGTGTAAATGTGGTGACGGTTAAAAATGAATTGAACTGTGCTGTGTTTGAAGCACAGAAAGGCGAAGCTTCCACAACTTATACCATTTATTTCCACTATAAGGATGATGTTATACCTAATGCTGATTTCACGGAGTGGGAAACTGCAAAATATAATAATGGACCTAAACCAGTGGGTTGGATGGTGCCGGCTGATTGTTTTGAAAAACACAGTGCAGGTATAGGTGGTACATATTATACTGGTCCTGAAGTTGTTAAATTGGAACAAAGCGGAATGATGCTTCAGACACGTTCTTGTTTCCAAGCTATAAATGGTGGTATTCCGGGAATGATAACATTAGGAAATATGAGCATAAGTCCTGCAAATTCAGGAGGAACCCAATCTTCCATTAGTGGAGGCATATTATTCCGCAATACGCCGGATAATTTTATGATAAATTATTTGCCTAAGACGGGTAATATGTCAAATGTGAATGGATACCGCTTTATGGTTACTTTGGCAGATGGTAATTCATCAAAAGAGTTTGTGTATGCACAGTCTGCTTTTGATGGTCAAGAACATAATGCTGTTATACCATTGTTGGATGGACGTATAGCATCACCCACATCCATGAATATCATATTGAATAGTTGTCAGACAGAAAATGCTTCTTCTTTGGGGTATGCAGGTAATTCAGGTATTTTTGATGGTGCAACTTATGTCAATTCACAATTGGAAGTCCGGAATATAGCTTTCCAATACTCTTCTCTCATTTCTTCTGCTACTTTGAATGGTATAGCAGCAACTGTCGATGGTTCTAACATCACCTTTAATTTGGATGCAGAAACGGATAATGTGGAAAATATCGTTATTCAAGGACAAGTTCCCGATCAGGAATATTTTGTTCAAATGGGTGAAGAAATGTGGACTGGTACAACCAATCTTCGTACAGGTAGTATTAAATCAGTTGCAGAAGATGGAAGTTCTACGGAATATACCGTTTATATGTATAGGCCTCGTTCTACAAATGCTCAATTGTCTTATATAAAAGTAAATGGGCAAGATATAGCTTTCGACCCAAGCCAATTGGAATACAACTATGAAATTCCGTTTAATACTACTATATTTCCTGATGTACAAGTGGGAAAAGCCAGCAAATATCAGACGGTTGAATTGGTACGGCAGGAGTTACAGAGCGTACTGATTAATGTTACGGCTGAAGGTGGTCAACAACAAACTTATACTGTCAACTTTGTGAAAGAACAACCGGAAACGAATGCGGCTTTGAACATGTTGACAGTGGATGGCTATGAGCTTGACTTTAAGCCGGAACAGTATGAATATGCAGTGCAATTGCCGGTTGACACTAAGGAAATACCTGCAGTTACCTATAAAAAGCAAATGGATGATCAGGAGGTGGTTTTCACTGAAGGTGATGCAAATGGTTTGACAACAGTGGTAGTAACCGCTCAGGATGGAACAACACAAAATACCTATAAAGTTCAGTTCACATTGCAGGACGCAGTTTCTGACGCTCAGCTGTCCAGCATACAGCTTTTGAGTGATGGAGTTATCTTGTTCGATGCGGATACTTATGTCTATGAACATCATGTAGTGGATTCATTGCCGGCAGTTACTTATTCAGGTGATATCCATGATCGGATGACGGTTATACATTATCCGGATTCCATCATTTGGAATTTGAGCAGTCCGACGGCAACTCATAAGTATTTATTGGAATTTACGAGAACTTTGTCGTCCAATGCCAACTTACATGCAATTATGGTTAATGAAGAATTGCTGGAAGGATTTGTGCCTTCTGTTTATGACTATCAGCTTTATGTGCAAAGAGGACAGGCCTTTGATATTGTTCCAATCATAGCAGAAGAAAAACAGAAGGTAGAAGCTACTTATGCAGACAGTGTATATACGATTAAGGTAACGGCTGAGGATTTGACTGAGCAAGTGACCCGTTTGACATTGAAAGAACAACTATCTTCTGACGCCACTTTAGCAGGATTGGAAATAAAGTTAGCCGATGGAACACCTCTCTCATTCACTTTCAATCCGCAGCAATTAGAGTATGAGTTTACCATTCCATGTGATTCGCCTAAATATTTCTTGCCACAGTTGCCGGACGTTATAGCTTATGCAGCAACTGAAGGGCAGACAATCCAAATGGAATTGAATGCGTTGAACAGCAATTCATATATTGTGGTTACATCGCAGGATGGCACACAGCAACAAACCTATACGCTTCGATTTGAGGTGGAGGTTTCAAGCAATGCATATCTTTCCGGTATAGCAATAGACAATGTGCCCATTGAATCATTCAAGCCAGATGTATATCGCTATGAGGTTGATGTTCCTTCTGGTTCATCCGTACCAGCCGTTACCTATACACGCGGTGATGCTTTCCAAAGCGTTGAAGTAGAAACGGGTTCAGACTTGGTCGTTCTACAGATTACGGCTGAAAATGGTAATATGACCACTTATTTGGTTCGTTTTAATATCACATTGTCTTCGGTTGCCGACCTTGGCGGTATAACGGTTGACGGACAGCCCTTACCTGATTTTGACAAGGACAAAACGATTTATACGGTCAATTTGCCAGTAGGTACTACAATCTTACCAGAGGTGGGGGTAGTGGCAGGAGCTGATAACCAGAAGGTGTCTATTATTTCCGGTGGCGTCAATGGGGCAACTCAGATATTGGTAACAGCAGAAAATGGCAATACTAAGAATTATACGATTAATTTTGTTGTACATCAGTCCGAAAATGTGGCCTTGTCATCTATTCTGGTAGATTATCTGCCATTGTCGGATTTTGATCCTGAGGTATTGGAATATACGGTCGATCTTCCTGTAGGGACGAATGTGTTCCCTGATGTAACTTGGATGCCGGGTGATGAATACCAGACCGTAATAGGTATGACTAATCCGGATGGTGATGCCATTATTAAGGTAACGGCACAGAATCCTCAGTTTACACGTCAGTATATTGTGCATTTCAATGTCTTGAAGTCAGAAAATGCTTTGCTTTCCAATATCTATTTGAACAACGAGCCGTTGACAACGCATGCACAGGGCTTCACGTCTGATGCAGATTTTTCACCGGAGCATTTTGAATATCATGTGGACTTGCCGGTAGGTACATTGAGCTATCCGAAGATTTCATTTGACATGGGTGACGAATGGCAGAAAGTGGAAGTGTCACAACTGCTGGCTGATTCTGTTGTTCTGACCGTAACTTCGCAGGATGAAGCCCACACGAATAGTTATGTGATTCATTTCAATATTTTACAGTCAGATGTAGCATTTCTCTTTAGTATTGAATTGGATGGTATGCCATTGCCTGACTTCCATCCGGATACATTGCACTATGAGGTGCTATTGCCTGTGGGCACTGTTCGTCTTCCTGCCATTACTTGGACCAAAGGCGATGCTCATCAGACCGTCTCAAAAACAGATAATGGAGTGAATGGCCGTTGTGAGATTCTGGTGGAAGCGCAAGATAGAATCACAACCCGTACTTATACCATTGATTTTTCTGTAAGTAAGTCTGACAATGCCTATTTGAAAGAGATTAAGTCAGGCGGCGTTTTGTTGGAAGGATTTGATCCTGAAATAAGCGAGTATGTAATTACGTTGCCTTATGGTACGGAAGAGGTTCCTGTAACGACCTATACATTGGCAGAGTCTGCACAGGAAGTCAGCCTGCGTGAAGCACAGACAGTAAATGACACGACCTATCTCGTAGTGACTGCAGAAGATGGAGTTGGAACATTTACTTATGTGTT
Source organism: Candidatus Gallipaludibacter merdavium (assembly GCA_017694875.1). GTDB lineage: Bacteria > Bacteroidota > Bacteroidia > Bacteroidales > Paludibacteraceae > Gallipaludibacter > Gallipaludibacter merdavium. The sequence goes on along the minus strand of JADIMG010000081.1, from coordinate 16,937 downwards.
GACCTATAAATTGCGTGAGTCATCCAATGCGCTTTTGGATGCTATCTATATTGATGAACAGCTTTTAAGTACCGAAGCACAGTCCTTTGAGTCAGATGCTGATTTTACGCCTGAAAATATGGAATATCATATAGTTCTGCCTCCATATACCTCTGTACTTCCTGAAGTTACATGGAAAGCGCAAGTGCCCGAAAGTGAGGTGACATCATTTGTTGATGCTTGTACGGATTGTCAGTTTGCACAAGGTACAGTGCGTATACAGGTGGTGGCACAAGATGGTAGTGATGCCAATGAATATACCATCTTCTTCACAACACGCCTCTCGAACAATGTTATGTTGGAGGATATTCGGATTGATGGTAAGACCATTGATGGATTTAAATCTGATTCGACAGAGTATGTTTTGGAATTTCCTGTAGGTACAGACTCGTTAGCTTTCCCTACTCCTGAGCAGATTGAAGTGACCTTGGCAGAAGAAGGACAGACCTATATGGTAAGTGATGCTGGCAATGGTGTTATACTTATACAGGTTACGGCGCCCGATGGTGTTACCATTGGCAATTACGTGATTGTTTCAACAATTAAATTGTCGGATAACGCTTATCTGAGTGACCTTAGATTGAATGGTGTTACCTTGCAGGGATTTGATTCGACAGTGTTTGAATACAGTTATATTCTGCCTTATGGAGATGTGCAGATTCCGTTGGACAAGCTTGAATACACGTCGGCAGATCCCTATCAGGAGATTTCTGTGGTATCATCGGGTAATATTGCAGATGGTAATGCTGTCATTAATATTTTTGTGGTGGCTCAGGATGGTACAGAAAATATTTATATCATTCGTTTTACCAGCGCAATTGATGACCCGAACCAATATCCTTCTTCCGATGATGTTTGCCTTGTACAGGTTGAAAATGGAGTATGGAGAGCATCTTCTATAAGGAATGATGTAATAGTATTCTTGTTTAATGTGGCAGGTCAGCGCATTGATTCTGGTGTCGTTCCTGTTATCGACCCCAATGAGAAAGATTTTATGTGTGAACCATCCTCAACCGTTACTGGGCGTGAGTTCCGTCTACCCAAGCAAGGTACAGTATATGTATTCACCTTTACTTATCAAGGAATTATATTGCGTTCGCAAAAGGTGATATATTAGAAGTATAGTTTTTTGTTAAAGAGGGCATGCTGAGAAAATCTTTCGGTGTGCCCTCTTTTTGTGAGTAAACATAGAGCAATTAATTCATATTTTCCCTTTGTCTCATTTTGTCATTGGATTTGTGCAATGCGGTTATATGACCGCAAGAGGAGATGAAAATGTCGACAAGAAACTGTATTTATTCCATAGGTACTTACTTCACAAGAATAATTCTTACGTTCTAATAACTGGTTGATTTCAAGTTTTTTGAAATGTTGTTGGAGAATAATTTCCCAAAGTAATTGTTTACAAAAATATCAAAGCTATACCGAAATACTTATCTGTTCAAAGATGCAAAACTTCCTAATGTGCCCTATAAAAGAGCCATGAGATAGTAATTTTATGGATATATTTATAGTCCCTATACTTGTTTTGGTGCAAGATAGGGACTTTCTTTTTAAGGAGATGTTTGTTAATTATCTGCAAATGCGAAGTAGATAGTTGCTTTTTTGAAATGGTGTTCGTAAATTTGCGAATGATAAAATTCAGTTGCTATGGAGAAAAAAACATATACGCTTGAACAGGAACAGATTGCGCGGTTTGCCAAAGCTATGGGACACCCGGCCAGAATAGCCATCCTTGAATTTTTAGCTAGTCAGACCTGTTGCTTCTTTGGAGATATTCATGATGAATTGCCGATTGCTAAGGCAACCGTTTCACAACACTTGAAAGAACTGAAGGAAGCAGGACTGATTCAAGGCACCATTGAACCTCCTAAGGTGCGCTATTGCATCAATCGTGAAAACTGGAAAGCGGCTCAGATTCTTTTCAACGATTTCTTTAAAAAATAAAACAGCTTCAATTGGAAAGGATAATTATATAGTGAAAGTTCGTTGTTTTGCGAAATACAAATCTAATATATTGTGCTTATGAAAAAAATCTTTGTATTCTTGGTGGTAACGCTAATTTGGACTGCATGTGGCAACTCCAAAGAGAGTTCGGAAACGACAGTGCCTATTGCCCTCTTGCAAGACGGAGTGGAGGTGTTGTCTTTTCATAGCAAGCAACGATGTCCGACATGTATTGCTATTGAAAACGAAACGAGAAATTTGTTGAACAGTAGTTTTTCGCAACAATTGGCCGATTCTACAGTTGTTTTTCGTGTATTTGATCTGTCGGAAAAAGAAAATCAGCAGATTGCCGAGCATTATCAGGTGTCTTTCTCCTCTTTGATTTTGGTGAAATACGATGCAGGGAAGCCAACCGTATGTGATTTGACGGAATATGCCTTTTCAAAAGCACGTGTTGCGCCTGATGAGTTTAAGGCAGAATTAGCGGGACGGCTTGAAGCCTTGTTGCAATAATATGACACATTACCTACGAGAATAGGGTTGCAAGGTAGAACAAAATAAGCACTGAGAATCCCCAGTGCTTATTTTGTTTCTAATTGATTTCGTCTGGATTATCTTTTTACAATGTTCATTGTATCAGATGCAATCATATATTCTTCGTCTGTAGGAACTACCACTACATTAACTTTGGAAGCGGGTGTTGAAATGACAACTTCTTTTCCTCTGGTTTTTGCGTTCAACTCTTCGTCAATTTCGATGCCCAAATATGTTAGTCCCTTGCAGATTTGACTGCGTACGTATGCGTCGTTTTCACCGATGCCACCGGTAAATACAATGGTGTCAACACCATTCATGACTGCCACATACGCGCCTATGTATTTGCGTACACGATAGATAAACATCTTTCGGGCCAGGTCAGCGCGCTTGTTGCCTGCTTTGACAGCGTTGTCAATGTCGCGCATATCACTGGAGACGCCAGATACACCAGCCAGTCCACTTTTCTTGTTGATGAGTGTGGAGAAATCCTGAACACTCATGTGTTCCTTTTCCATTAGATAGGTTACAACACCAAGATCCAAGTCGCCTACGCGGGTACCCATCATCAAACCTTCTACTGGAGTCATACCCATGGAAGTGTCAACTGATTTTCCGTTTTCAACAGCAGTAATGCTACCGCCATTACCGATATGGGCCGTGATGATTTTGGAGTGGTTGTAGTCGGTACCTAAAATTTCGCATACGCGTTTGGATACGTAACGGTGGCTAGTGCCGTGGAAGCCATAACGGCGAATACCATATTTTTCATACAACTCATAAGGTAAAGCGTACATATAGGCATAATCAGGCATTGTCTGGTGGAAAGCAGTATCAAATACACCAACTTGCGGAACATTAGGCAAAATCTTTGTAACGGCTGCTACACCTTTCAGGTTGGCTGGGTTGTGCAGTGGGGCTATATCACTGCATTCAGTTACCTTGTCAATGACTTCCTGGTCAATCAGTACAGAGCTGTTGAATTTCTCTCCACCATGTACCAGACGATGACCTACAGCATTGATTTCATCCAATGATTGGAGGCAACCATATTGTTTGTTGGTCAATGTTTCCAATATAAATTCAATGCCGGCAGTATGTTCCGGGATTTCTCTGTCCAATTGTACCTTTTCGCCGTTGGGAAGAGTGAACTTGAGGAATGAATCTTTCAACCCGATTTTCTCAATTCCTCCTTGTGCCAATACACTTTTGCTGTTCATTTCAAACAGCTTGTACTTGATGGACGAACTGCCGCAATTTAAAACCAAAATTTTCATAGTAATAATTTTATTTTTGTTTTAATCCGATAGCCTGATTGGCTGTAATGGTAATCATGCGTACAATGTCATCTACGCTGCATCCGCGTGACAAATCATTGATAGGGGCTGCAATACCTTGAAGGATAGGGCCAACGGCTTGAGCACCAGAGAAACGTTCAACCATCTTGTAGCCGATATTACCGGTTTGCAGGTCAGGAAATACAAAGACATTGGCCTTTCCGGCAACAGGACTACCCGGTGCCTTGTGTTCGCCAACAGAAGGAACCAGTGCGGCATCAGCCTGCAATTCACCGTCAATCATTATATCTGGAGCCATTTCTTTTGCCAGTTTCGTGGCTTCTACAACTTTGTCAACCAATTCGTGTTTGGCACTGCCTTTAGTTGAAAAACTCAACATGGCAATACGAGGTTCATATCCTGCAATGACACGTGTTGTTTGTGCTGTACAAACGGCAATTTGGGCCAGTTCAGCTGCAGTAGGACATGGGTTGACTGCACAGTCGGCAAAAACGAGTAAGCCGTTTTCACCATATTGTTTGGCTGGAGTAAACATCAGAATAGCACCAGATACAACACTCACACCCGGAACGGTCTTTACAATCTGGAAAGCAGGGCGCAAAACATTTCCTGTTGTGTTTTGTGCACCCGCCAATTCGCCGTCAGCATCTCCGCTCTTGATCATCAGACAGCCTAAATACAATGGGTTTTTAGCCAATTTCTCAGCTTCTTCCATGGTCATTCCTTTGTTTTTACGCAGTTCATAAAGCAGGTTAGCATATTTAGGCATGCGTGGGTCTTTGGAAGGATCTACTATGGTTGCTTCAGAGATGTAGGTATATCCCTTTTCGGCTGCCATTTTATTGATTTCGTCAGCATTGCCAATCAAAATAAGTTGGGCGGCTTTTTCCTTTAATATAATGTTAGCTGCCTCTAATGTACGTGGTTCTGTTCCTTCAGGCAACACGATGCGCTGTGGATTTGATTTCGCACGCGCCATAATCTGTTCAAGTAAATCCATAATGTTTTGTTTTTTTGTTAATTAATCATCAAAGTAGCTTTGGTTTTTTTATAAACCTTTTATGTGGCAAAGGTAGGCAAAAAAACTGAATTGCAATATCGAGTTTGCAAAATATAATAGTCTTAATCTGAGTCAGTCTATAGGCTCGTCAGAAAACGATAGAATTTTATTCCGACATTATTCCCTTGACCGTGCCATGGGGTAGGGAATATGGAAAATGAAAGCATTTGTTTCCATCGGTTCGACGGACTGGGCATAGGTTGGAATAACCGATGGAGCTCTTGCTGCCAGGTATTTTATGGAAGGATAGTTGATAAGAAGGGTATTGTGTGTAGGGCTTTTTATTTTCGGCCAAAGTCAGCAGGAATTTCTCCCCATTTATCGGTGTCCCATTTTAGGATGGGATTGCTGTAGTTGTGTGTTTGCAGCCATGCTTCTGCCCGATGGATGAGTTCAAATATGCGTGCGTTTTTGTCGGTATGTTCCAGCTTGGTAGCTGCTTTTTTCTTTTTTACCCATGCGTGGGCTGTCCGACTGTCGGAATAGATGGGCAGGTGTTCACATTCTTTGTATTGGCTGAAATGTGCCAAAGCATGTACAATGGCTAAAAATTCACCGATATTGTTGGTTCCATCTTCAAGAGGGCCAAAGTGGAAAATGCGTTGGCCGGTTTCAGTGTCAACACCTTGATATTCCATTTTTCCAGGATTGCCACTACAGGCAGCATCTACTGCAACACTGGGGCGTAGGGGTTGTTCTGTGGGAGGAAGTGAACGCCATGAAGTGGCTTTTGTCGGGTGAATGGCGTTTTTGCCAATGTACTCCCAGCAATTGGAAGTATAAGCTGTTTGTGCTTCTTCTTCAGAAGCAAAGCTTTTGTATTTGGCATTCGGGTAACCCTTGATTTGTTTTTCGCATTCCTTCCATGATGCGTACACGCCAGGTGTAATGCCGTCCCAAACAACATAGTACTTTTTGTTTCCCATTGCTGTTATTTTTGGTTGTATTGGTTCATGGTTCTTTGTAGGCCAGCCAAACAGAAACTCTTGATGATTTCGCAGCAGATAGTGATACGTTCCTCCATTTGGTTTTTTTCTTCCGGCGTCCATTCACCCAATACATAATCAATTTGACCGCCTTTTTGAAATGCGTTGCCAATACCAAAGCGCAGACGAGCATAGTTTTCGTTGCCCAATAGTTCGCTGATGTTTTTCAGGCCATTGTGTCCACCGGCTGAACCCTTGCCTCGAAGCCGTAGGCTGCCGAACGGCAGTGACAAGTCATCAACCACTATCAGCAGGTTTTCTTCCGGAATGTTTTCCTTTTGCATCCAATATCTAACTGCATGTCCACTTAAATTCATGTAGGTAGACGGTTTTAATAGAACCAGTTGTTGGTTTTTCAGACGGCAGTTGGCCGTACTCCCATAACGGTTCTCTTCGAAAAAGATATTGGACGCTTCGGCAAAAGCGTCCAATATCTTAAATCCTATATTGTGGCGGGTGTTTTGATATTCGCTACCAATATTGCCCAAGCCGACGATTAGGTACTTCATGTACAATTATTATTTAGCGGCAGTAGCAGCAGCACCACGAGCGGCACGTGTCATCTTAACTTGTGCTACCACAGCGTTCTTGGCGTTCAATACTTCCAGATTGTCCAAAACAACATCACACACTTGAATCTTCTTGCCGAGGGCCAAAGACGTTACATCCAATACAATACGTTCAGGTATGTTTGTGTAAATGCCTTTTACGCGAAGTTTACGCATTTCGAGGTTCAGTTTACCACCGGCTTTTACGCCTTCTGCCAATCCGGTTAATTGAACAGGTATTTCAATGGCAACAGGTTTGTTTTCTGTTACTTCCAGAAAGTCCATGTGAAGGACATCTTCGCTCACTGGGTGGAATTGGATTTCCTTGATGATGGCTTTTGAGGCTTTTCCATCAATGGTCAAGTTTACCAAATATACTTCAGGAGTATAGATTAATTTGCGCAAATCTGCTGCTGCAACGGTGAAGTTGACATTGCTTTCGCCACCATAGAGTACGCAAGGTACATTCTTTGCTGCACGGATTGTTTTGGCTGCTTTTTTGCCGAAGTCAGTACGTGCTGAACCGTTCAAATCAAATGTTTTCATTTAAATGATTGTTTTTATTGTGTTACTCAAAATTCGGACAACTTTTTTTAAGTGATTTCGTGTCCTATTTCCCATCACACTTTTTTCTCGCGAAAAAGCGGTGCAAAAGTATGCTTTTTTTTTTATTCCTGCAAGTCGAGCTCGTTGCCGTAGATATCAAGTGTCAATTCGGCGATATTGTTGTCGGAAGTGCGAACCTTGATATACCAGTTTTCTTCATTCACCGCATCGATAATCAGCGAGTTGGGATATAGTGTTTGAATGCTTTCCCATACGGCCAGTGGAATTTCAATCGGGTAGGGGGCAGACAAGGATTCTGCTCCTCTGATCAGATAGCCGGCTTCCGTACACTGCAACTCTTTGGTTGAACATTTTACCTGATAGCTTTCCACAAAGTGTGGGCGGCTAATCTTGTCGCATTCTTCCAGATATTCAGGTGTATAGCCATGTGTTTCAATGTAGTTTAAAACTAATTGGGGTAATGCCGTATAGCTTACTTCTGTTACGGATAACAGCCAATAAGCATCTTTGTTATACCATGCTTCGGTCATAAAACCGTCCGACCGGAAGATGGCGGTGTAATATCCGTCTCTGTATTCCCATTCTATGGATTCCGCGTTTGGATACATGTTTTTCAATGCATTTCCCACTTGTGCAGGCACTTCATTGCTGCTTATTCCATACCAGTCAGGACCGTTTGCCACTTCGCAACTTTGGAACAAGAAAAGTGGTAATATGCTTATTATTAGTGCATAAATTGCTTTTTTCATGAGAGGAAATGATTTCAATAGCCTTGCAAAGATAGTTTTTTTATTTTGCTTTGCAAATGTTGCTTGTTAGGTAGTGCTTTTTTACCAGTGTTGGCGGCGGCTTTTTTTAGTGTTACGTCCCAGCAATACATACAGATTGACCAGCGGAAGGAAAATGTCGTAAAACAGAATTCCCAAACCGAATTTCTGTTGTTTGTAAAGGGATGTGGATGAATTGACTATGCACAACTGTATTAGGTAACGTAAGAGTAATGCGGCAGCAGCTCCTAGTTTAAAATAGGGTGTTCCCACTATCAGCAAAACAATAACAGCAATGTAGAACAGACCGCGGCTGAATGATTCCGCTCCGATGCGTAATTTGCTGGCACTGGAGTAATAGGGTGATACATACAGGTGCCGTCTTTTTTGCTGTAACCATTCTCTCCATGTATGCTTGGGTTCTGACCATGTAACGCTTTCTTCTCCGATGGCTATTTGGGTATTGGAGGATGTGGCAGTCTTGTTGACAAACAAATCATCATCGCCGGAACGCAACTGCAATGAGCCGGAAAATCCTTTGTTGCGTTCAAACAGTCCCTTTGTATAGGAAAGGTTGCGCCCAACTCCCATATAAGGTTTGCCAGCAGCAGCCATACCAAGGAAAAGAAGCCCATTGAAAAATGTATCGTATTGTATTAGTCTGTTCAACAGGCCTTTTTCTCTGAAATAGGCTCCGTAACCCAATACGATTTCCGTTCCAGGGGTGTAATGTTGCATAATGGAACTTATCCAATGGGGCGTCTCCGGACGGCAATCTGCATCGGTAAATAGCAGATAATCATATTTGGCCGCTTTTACTCCTAAAGTGAGTCCTAATTTTTTGGAACTCTGGATTCTAGCACCGGTTGGCACGAAAGTGATGTGGAGGTTTTTGTAAAGCCGTGCATAACGGTCAAGCACGATAGGGGTTTCGTCTGATGATTCATCATTGATGACAATCACCTCAAAAGTCGGGTAGTCCTGCTCGAGAATGGATGACAAATAATTCCGCAGGTTGTCTTCTTCATTTCGGGCACAAATAATCACCGATACGCCAGGTTGGGCTTCGCTTATGGGTTGTTTGCCTTTTTTGTTGCGGCGGTTTACGCGTAAGGAGCCGTTTATATAGCGAAAGTAATAATATAGTTGGCACACCAATGCAAGTATCAGTATGCCAGCTATTATTGTATCGGTTGTATAGATAGTTGTATCCATGTCTTGACTTAAATGGAATCTGATGTATAGGAGCCCGGCAATTGTCGCAGATTGTATCTTGAAGCCATAATTTCTCCATATGCCCCGGCCGAACGGATGGCTAAAATATCACCTCGTGAAGTACGTGGCATGAAATAATCCTTTACAAACACATCCGATGATTCACATATAGGTCCGACCACATCATATTTTTCATCTGCAGCGTCAGAGCTCAGATTTTCCACTCTGTGGTAGGCATTATACAATGCAGGACGTATCAGGTCGGTCATACCGGCATCAACAATGACGAATTTCTTTTCGCTGCCTTCTTTCACGTACAGCACTTTGCATATCAGACTTCCGCAGGGAGCCACAATGGAGCGTCCCAACTCAAAGTGCAGTTGTTGTCCTTCTCGGAGTCGGAGTTGTTTTCTGAACACTTTGAAGTAGCCTTCAAAATCGGCAATCGGACAATGGTTTGGATGTTCGTAATTGATACCCAGTCCGCCGCCCACATTGATGTGCTTCAGGCTGATGCCTTGCTTGGCTAGTTCGTCCTGCAATTCATTGATTCTCACACACAAGTTCTGGAAAGCGGTCATATCGGTAATTTGTGAACCGATATGGAAATGCAATCCGATAAGTTCAATATGGCTTGCGTGCAGTGCTTTGTCAATCACCTCTGGCAGTTGAGCGAGATTGATGCCGAATTTGTTTTCGTTTAAGCCCGTGGTGATGTAATGGTGTGTGTGTGCATCCACATTGGGGTTTACCCGTATGGCTATTCTTGCCTTTTGCTGATGGAGTGCAGCCAGTTCATTGATTACCTCCATTTCTGGCACAGATTCAACATTGAAGCAGAAAATGTCGGCTTTCAATGCCAGTTCGATTTCTCTGTTTGTTTTTCCAACTCCTGCATATACGATTTTTTGTGCAGGGATGCCGGCTTTCAGGGCAGCTTCAATCTCGCCGCCACTTACACAGTCGGCACCCAGGCCGGCTTCACAGATGCATTTGAGCACAGCCTCATTGGCACAGGCTTTTAGTGCATAGTGAACATGGAAATTACTGTCACTCGATTGCGTGTTCAGTTCAGCCAATGTTTCACGCAACAGGTTCATATCGTAAAAATAGAACGGAGTCGGCAGATTCCGAAACCGTTCCAAAGGGAATTTTCCTTTCATAATAGATTATTTTGCAAATATATGGGCACTCAAAGCACGTAAGGCGCGTACTTTATCTTCCGATTTGATAAGGAATGAAATGTTGTAATTGCTTCCTCCGTATGAAATCATGCGGATGGGTATATCTTTGAGTGCATCGACCACTTTTGCCTGAAAGCCGACATTTTGGTAGGGCAGGTCACCCACAACGCAAATAATGACCATATCGGTTTCGACCGTTACGGTTCCAAATTTTTTCAGGTCATTGACAATTTCATCCAGATGCTTCAGGTTGTCAATGGAAACGGATACGCCCACTTCTGAAGTGGTAATCATGTCAATACTGGTCTGGTATGTTTCAAATATTTCGAATACCTTACGCAGGAAACCATAGGCCAGTAACATACGGCCTGACTTGATTTTAATGGAGGCAATACCATCTTTGGCCGCAATGGCTTCGATTTTCCCCTTGTTGATTTCATTGCTAATCAACGTGCCGTGTGCGGATGGATCCATTGTGTTGAGCAGGCGCACCGGTATATTGTGCAACTTGGCAGGAAGAATGCAGGTGGGGTGCAAAATCTTGGCACCGAAATAAGCCAGCTCAGCAGCTTCTTCAAAATGCAGAAAAGGAACAGGGTCGGTTCCTTCTACAAAACGTGGGTCATTGTTGTGCATGCCATCAATGTCGGTCCATATTTGTATTTCTTCCGCTTCTATTGCCGCTCCAATGATGGAGGCTGTGTAATCGCTTCCTCCACGTTGCAGGTTGTCGGTCTCACCGTAGAAATTTGTACAGATAAAACCTTGGGTAATATATTGGTCATAGCCTTGGTTGGCATCAAGCAACTCTTTCAGATGCTCGGTAATATAGGCCATATCCGGTTCTGCGTTCTTGTCAATGCGCATATAGTCGAGCGCCGGGAGCAGGCAGGTGTTGACTCCTTTTTCCAACAGATAGTTGGTGAACAGACGAGTAGAAATCAATTCACCTTGTGCAACAATGCATTTTTCTTCGAAGCTCGTAAAAATGGATTTGGACAGAGAACGTAAATAGTCAAACTTTTCTTTGATGAAAGCTTTTGTTTCCGACAAGTATTTTTCGCTGGAATAGAGCTCGTCACAAACAAGTTGGTATTTCTGTTCCAGACTATTGATCAGTTCCATAGCTCCGGAACTGTTTTTCTTATACAAGTAGTCCGCTATTTCAATCAGGGAATTTGTTGTTCCTGACATGGCAGATAAAACAACTAATTTAGGGATGCCGTCGCATACCAGATTGGCCACATCTTTCATTCTGGCTGCAGAGCCGACTGATGTGCCACCAAATTTCAATACTTTCATCTCTTTTTTATCCTTAGGTCTTATGGGTTAAAACTGATAACGGTTGCAAAAGTACATATTTTTTTTCATTGGCCTTCCATGACAACTGTAAAAAACCCTTATATAGTGTGCTATAGTCTGTTTGCATAGTCTGCAAACAAAAAAAGGCGTAGGAGGGACCTACACCTGAAATAGCTTAAGATTCGACTCTGCTTTGACTATTCTTGGTCAGCTACCATCTTTTGTACATAGATGGCGTGAATCTTACGTTCGCGTTTGATGACAGAGGGTTTGTCAAAGCATTGACGACGGCGCAATTCTTTCACTACACCTGTCTTTTCAAATTTACGTTTGAATTTCTTCAAAGCTCTTTCAATGTTTTCCCCTTCTTTTACCGGTACTATAATCATGTCTTTTATTTTTGGTTATTACGTTAATGGTAATTGTTTCTTTTCGATTTTTTCGGACTGCAAAAATAGTCATTTCTTTTTATATACCAAACTTTTCGACGTTTTTTTTGTCGGGTCACGCAAATTTGGTTTTCTATTCTGTTTTTTCAGTTGCGTCTTCTGATTGTTGGTTTTTTTCTTCTGCAGGTTTCTCTGTCGTTGGTTCTGCAGCAGGCGTTTTTTTAATTTCCGGATAAGCAATCCGATGGTGATACATGTTCTTTATTTTTGATTTGAAAACGGCTTTTACCACTTCAACATCTCTGAATGATAAATTGGTTTCTTTGAACATGCCATCCGCAATTTGTCCGTTAATCATGCTTTCCACCATCTGGTTGATGCTTTCTTCCGTATATTCATCCAGACTGCGTGAGCGAGCTTCCACTGCGTCGGCCATCATCAGCAGGGCTGTTTCCTTGGTGTTGGGCAATGGTCCCGGATAGGTGAACAAAGATTCATCTGGTACTCGGTCGGGATAGCGGTTGACAAAAGTATTGTAGAAATATTTGACCTTGCTTTTCCCGTGGTGTGTGCTAATGAAGCTGATAATGGTATCTGGGAGGCCTTTTTTCTTGGCAAGTTTGATTCCATCGCTTACGTGTGCAATCACTACTTGTGCCGCTTCTTCCAAAGGCAGGTCGTTTAGGGGGTTATGTCCTCCCTGTTGGTTCTCTATGAAATATTGCGGATGTTCCATTTTTCCTATATCATGATAAAGGGCACCCGTTCTCACCAGCAGACTGTTGGCATTGATTTTTTTTGCTGCTTCTGTTGCCAGATTGGACACTTGCAACGAATGTTGGAAAGTGCCGGGAGCCACTTCGGCAAAGCGTATCATCAAGTCGCTGTTCACATTGGTCAGTTCCACCAAGGTTATGCTTGAGGTGAGCCCGAATATCTTTTCAAACAGATAAATCAGACCATAGGCAAACAATAGGAACAGGCTGCTCAGCGCAAAATAGACAAAAGGAAGCCATTCCAATTTGCTGATATCTCCTTCTGAAATAAGTGTAAAGGCAACGTACATGACGCAATAGGATGCAAAAATCCATAATGCAGTCTGTGCCAGTTGGGAGCGCTGTGTCATTTCTTTCAGGCTGGATACGGCTGCCATACCTATGGCCATTTGCAGAATGATGAATTCAAAAGGTGAAGGCGCAATGAAAGAAACCAGCATGGTAGATATCATGTGTGCGAACAAGGCTGTACGAGAATCGAAAAACACGCGTATGATGATGGGCAATAATGCAAATGGAACAATGTATATGCTCAATGAAGTATATTTGAGGGTGAGTGAGGCCAAAGCCACCATCATCAATATCATCAGTACCAGGAACAGCACGTATTTGCTGTTGTTGAATATACGTGGTCGGAACAAATACAGATATAGAATCTGCAATACGATGAACAGCGTTACCAGAATCACCTCTCCTACGATTACCTGAGCCGATTGGTGAATGGTTGTCGTGCGCTCTTCATAAGCTATTTTCAATGAATTCAATATCCTATAGGTTTCAGGGGTAACTATTTCGCCCCTGTCAATGATGCGTTCGCCACTTTGCACTATGCCTGATGTAAGCGATATGCCATCGATGATTTCTTTTTTTGCGATGGCCGATGTAACAGTGTCCAATGTTAGGTTGGGTTCCAGCAACCGGTTCAGATTAAGTGAACTGAGTAGTCCGGACAGGTGTTGGGGGGCTGATTGGTTGATGGTTTCGTAGGCAGTTTTGGGAGTATATAAGGCAGTCGCTTCTGTGGTAGCCACATGGCGTTTGTTGTCAACAATGGCTACATGTGAGATATTGTCTTTAAGTAGCAGGTCGTGCATTTCAACACTTAAAACGCCTTGCATGTATATCTTTTGGAGTTGTTCGGTCAGATAGCGCTCCATGTCCGGGCGGAGGGTCTTCCGGCTTTGTTTGGCAATAATTTCCTGCATGATGCGGTTGCCCATGGTAGTATCAATGGTGAAATAAGGCGTATATTCCCGTAATGCCTCATTCTGTTCCTTTGTCAATTGTTCTTCATCTTTATAAATAGGAAAATCAAAGGATGCGGTAACCAGTTCGTATCGCCATGGCTTGCCTATTTCAAAATGGTATTTGAAGTGATTGGTAGTTGGAAACAATTGGACAATCAGTCCTATTGCACAAATAAAAATAAGAGTTTTGATTACATGTTGCCAAATGGCAGAATCCAATCTTATCTTTTTCATAACGGTAACCGGTCTTAGTTAGGCTGCAAAGATAAATAAAACCGACAATTGGCACAAGCCGAATCAGGACTTTGCCAGACTTTGCCAGGCTTGTATAATGCTGGAGTGCAGCTTTATGGCAATAAAAGTCGTTTCTGATTGTGCTTGTTTGGGTGTTGTATTGTTAAAAGTCTGGTTGGGAGTTTCTAAAGACAAGAATGACAATTTTGGCATAGTGTGGGTTTTGAATCTCTTTTTGTGGTCTGATATGCTGATATAATGTCACAAAAATACTGTTTCATGGCGTCTGTTTCCCGATTTTTGTGTACCTTTGCACAAATTTTCAGTATTAAATAAAGACTTTTGTATGAATGTAGTTACAAAAACCATCACACTCGGTGATGGAAGAACCGTAACCATAGAAACGGGTAAATTGGCCAAGCAGGCTGACGGTGCCGTGATGGTTACGATGGGGCAAACCATGTTGTTAGCTACGGTTTGCTCAGCCAAAGATGCCGTTCCCGGCACAGATTTCATGCCGCTTACGGTAGAGTATAAAGAAAAATTTGCGGCAAATGGACGTTTCCCTGGTGGATTTACTAAGAGAGAGGGTAGGGCTTCTGATTATGAAATCCTTATTGCACGTTTGGTTGACCGTGCTTTGCGTCCTTTGTTCCCTGATGATTATCATGCAGAGACATTTGTCAATGTAATCCTTTATTCAGCAGATGGTATCGACATGCCTGATAGTTTGGCAGGTCTGGCCGCTTCTGCAGCATTGGCAGTCAGCGATATTCCTTTCCAAGGGCCTATCTCAGAAGTGCGTGTAGCACGTATCAATGGTGAGTTTGTCATCAACCCAACTTTCCAACAATTGGAAAATGCCGATATGGACATTATGGTGGCTGCTACTATGGACAACATCATGATGGTGGAAGGCGAAATGAATGAAGTGTCGGAAATGGATTTGCTCAATGCCATGAAAGCGGCTCATGAGGCTATTAAAGTTCAATGCCAGGCACAAATTGAATTGATGGAAGCTGTTGGCAAAACCCAGAAACGTACTTATTGCCACGAAATAAATGATGAAGACCTCCGCGCTGAAGTGAAGGCTGCTTGCTATGACAAGTCTTACGCTATTGCAGCCAGTGGCAATGCCAACAAACACGAACGTCAGGATGCTTTCGACGGAATCCGTGACGGATTCAAGGAAAACTATCAGGCACAACATCCTGATATGCCGGAAGCTGAATTGGCTGAGAAATTTGCGTTGATTGACCGCTACTATCATGACGTAGAAAAAGAGGCCATGCGCCGCTGCATCTTGGACGAAGGCAAACGTCTTGATGGACGTAAAACAACGGAAATCCGTCCTATCTGGTCAGAAGTTGGCTATCTGCCTGGCCCTCACGGATCTTCTATCTTCACACGTGGTGAAACACAATCACTCTGCACCGTTACTTTGGGCACAAAAATGGATGAGAAGATTGTGGACGAGGCTTTGGTACAAGGTAAGGAGAGATTCCTGTTACACTATAACTTCCCTCCGTTCTCAACGGGTGAAGCCAAAGCGCAACGTGGGGTAGGACGTCGTGAAATCGGTCACGGCAACCTGGCATATCGTGCTTTGAAACCTATGATTCCTGCCAACTATCCTTATGTGGTACGTGTCGTATCTGATATTTTGGAATCAAACGGTTCTTCTTCCATGGCTACTGTTTGTGCTGGTACGCTTGCCTTGATGGATGCCGGTGTGCCTATCAAGAAACCGGTTTCGGGTATTGCGATGGGACTTATATCAGAAAACAAGGGAACCAACTATGCCGTGTTGTCTGATATTTTGGGTGATGAGGACCACTTGGGAGATATGGACTTTAAGGTAACGGGTACGAAAGATGGTATCACTGCAACTCAGATGGATATCAAGGTGGACGGATTGAGCTATGAAATCCTTGAAAAGGCTCTTATGCAGGCTCATGAAGGACGTATGTATATCTTAGGAAAGATACAGGAGACATTGGCAGAGCCTCGTCCAGACCTCAAACCGCATGCACCGCGCATCATCACTATGATGATTCCGAAAGAAATGATTGGTGCTGTTATTGGCCCTGGCGGAAAGATTATTCAAGGTATTCAGGCTGAAACGGGTGCAACTGTTGCTATCGAAGAAGTGGAAGCTGGTGGATTGGTTGAGATTGCTGCTACCAACAAGGCTGCTATCGATGCTGCTGTTTCAATGATTAAGGGTATTGTGGCTATTCCTGAAGTAGGTGAAGTTTATCATGCCAAAGTGAAATCAGTAATGCCTTATGGTGTGTTTGTGGAATTCCTGCCAGGAAAGGAAGGCCTGCTCCATATCTCAGAGATTGATTGGAAACGCTATGAGACTATTGAGGAAACCGGCTTGAAAGAAGGTGACCAGTTGGATGTGAAATTGTTGGAAATAGATGAGAAAACAGGTAAATTCAAATTGTCGGCAAAGGTGTTGAAAGAAAAACCAGCTGATTACGTTGAGCCAGAGCGTCGCCCACGTCCTGAACGTCGTCCACGTCCGGAAAAGAAGTAGGCAATTGAAACTCCGGAAGAGGGGTAGTGCCTCTCTTCATACGGTTTCACAATAATAAGGAAAGGATATATCGGAAGTTTCGGTATATCCTTTTTCATTGCTATATTATTCTTTCGCTATTGTCCAATCCTTTCTGGATTCCGCATAGGTTGCGGAATGACCTCCGCCTTTCCCGTCCATCCTTAAAAGCAATGACAATAGCGTCTGTTTTATGCGTCATACCGCAGAAATGCGGTATCCAGTCGCATGGATAATAGCGAGGCCAATCAAAGCCCATCCCTTAAACCTTCCCTTCTGGA
>JADIMG010000080.1 GCA_017694875.1 Candidatus Gallipaludibacter merdavium | reverse complement strand
CTTTCTCACCGCAAATTCATCAGTTGAAATGAGAACAGGATATTATACATATAAACCTCATAACCTTTCTGTACGAAAAAATAAACGCAGAAATGGCAATTTAGAGCAGCAAGTGCAGGCGTTGTTCAAGGCCTGGTTCGTGGATTTCGAACCGTTCAAGAATGGGAAATTCGTGGATTCAGAACTTGGGAGGATACCGGAAGGATGGAAAGTTGGACAACTCGATGAACTCGTAGAAATTAAATATGGGAAAGATCATAAAAAATTGCTTCCAGGCAATATTCCTGTGTATGGTTCGGGTGGAATAATGCGTCATGTGAATATGCCGATTTATGAAAAAGAATCTGTTCTGATTCCAAGAAAAGGAAGTCTAAACAATGTTCTCTATGTTAATCATCCGTTTTGGACTGTTGATACCATGTTTTATACACGAATGAAAATAAATGGAATAGCAAAATTCATATATCTGTTTATTAGCCCAATAGATTTACTTTCAATGAATAATGGTTCTGCTGTTCCAAGTATGACTACTGAAATTTTAAGTAAAATACGATTAGTCATACCATCTAAAAATATTTTCGATAACTTTGAGTCTCTTGTAGCACCTTCTTTTGATAAAATTGGTTCTTGTAACAAAGAAATTTGTAAGTTATCAAATTTACGCGATACCCTCTTACCCAAACTTTTGTCTGGTGAGCTTAGTATTAACACTATAACTGAATGAAACAGAATGAGTGATTTCGACAAATATATAAAGCAAGGCGAACCTAATAGCAAGGAAAAGGCGCAAGCGTGGCAAACCGCAATCGGGCTGCAAGACGTTGACGGTCTTAAACCATCGAAGTATCTGTTGCAGACGGCAGGCAGACACATCGAAGGCGACATTACTATTGACGAGGTAAAGCACTTGATTGACAGCTATTATCTATCAAAGGCGAATAGGAAGGACGTAGAGAATGAACGAACCGAAGAAGCGGATAAAGTATCTGCAAGAATCACCGAGATACTATCCGAGAGATCCTTTTCATTCACGCCAGATTATCTGATACTCATCCATAAGCGGTTATTTGATGGCTTGTACAAATTTGCAGGAAGATTGCGCGATTATGACATAACCAAGAAAGAATGGGTACTTGACGGGGATACTGTTTTGTACTCCAACCATGAGTTAATCCGTCAGACACTTGAATACGATTTCGGACAAGAAAAGAGTGTAGATTATCCGTCACTTGGTGCCAATCAAGCATTGAGGCATATATGTAAGTTTGTTTCGGATATTTGGCAAATCCATCCTTTCGGAGAAGGAAACACACGTACCACTGCCGTGTTCACCATGAAATACCTTCATACATTTGGATTCACATTTAACAACAGCGTGTTTCAAGAACACTCATGGTATTTCAGGAATGCATTGGTCAGAGCCAATTACAACAACTACGCAAAAGGAATCTCCGCCACAACATCATTCTTGGAACTGTTTTTCAGAAACTTGTTGTTTGGCGAGAAAAACGAGTTACATAACCGGGCGCTGCATATCGCAGCCATCCAAAGTGCCAGCACCAATGATTCAAAGAGCCAAAATGGCACCTTGAATTGCACTTTGGATGAGATTGCTTTGCTGAAATTCCTTAAAGACAATCCAGAAGCCACTCAAACTGAGATTGCCGTACATATCGGCAAATCCCCCCGAACTGTCAAGCGAATAACCCCTTCTTTGATAGAACGTGGCTTGTTGGAACGAGAAAACGGAAAAAGAAACGGGAAATGGATCGTTAAAAATATAAATTTGAACCGCTAAATTCTCATTTATGGAACAGTGGAAAAAATGCAAAATAAGAGATATAGTTGAAGTAAATGCCGCTCAATATACCTCCAAAGACAATTGGGAGAAAGCATTATATCTTGACACAGGGAATATCACAGAAAATAAGATTGATGAGATGCAAGAATTTGACTGCTCATCACTACCAAGCAGGGCAAGGCGTAAGGTTAAACATGGGGATATAATATTCTCAACTGTTAGACCCAACCAGAAGCATTATGGCTATATTACTAATCCTGTACCTAACCTCTTAGTTTCAACAGGTTTTGCGGTTATATCGGTAAATCAAGAATTGGCCAATTCTAAATTCATATACTATTGGCTAAGCCAAGATGAAATAGTAGAGTATCTTCATAATATAGCTGAGCAATCTGTTTCTGCATATCCATCAATAAAGGCTTCTGATATATGTAATCTTGAAATTAAGTTACCACCATTAGAATATCAGTCCAAAGTAGCATCAATACTTTCAACACTAGAAAATAAGATTTCACTGAACCACCGGATAAATGGCAATTTAGAGCAGCAGGCACAGGCGTTGTTCAACCATTATTTTATAGAACGCCCTGATTTGTTGGGGAAATATAAAATAGGTAATCTCACAGAGATAGCAAATTATCTCAATGGTTTAGCCATGCAAAAATTCCGTCCACAAATGAAGGAAAACGGAATTCCTGTATTAAAAATCAAAGAACTTGGGCAGGGATATACTGATGCTTCATCTGATATATGTTCTGAAAATATAGCTGATGAATACAAAGTTCACAATGGAGATGTTATCTTCTCATGGTCAGGCACACTCATGGTAAAAATTTGGTGTGGAGGATTATGTGGTCTTAACCAGCATCTTTTCAAGGTCACATCAGAAATATATCCAAAATGGTTCTATTATTTTTGGACTAAACATCACTTAAATAAGTTTATTCGCATTGCACAAGATAAAGCCGTGACAATGGGACATATAAAACGAAGCGACCTTGAAGCATCTGAAATTCTAATTCCCCAAATGGATATTCTTGCTAAACTGGATGCCATTATAAATCCGTTGTTTAGTCAAATAATAGAGATGAAGTGTGAAAACAGGAATCTCGCAACAATTAGAGATATACTTCTCCCTCGGCTGATGTACGGGAAGCTTAAAATTGATGATTTGAATCGCTAAATTCTCATTTATGGAAGATTCGGGAAAACAGCATAAGAAATCCATACGCTTCTTTAATGATCGTGAAGTACGGGCTGTATGGGATGACGAAAACAACTGTTGGTGGTTTTCTGCCATTGATATAGTACGGGCCATCAACAACGAACCGGACTATACGAAAGCTGGAAACTATTGGCGATGGATAAAACGAAAGTTGAAACAAAGCGGCATCCAACTCGTGAGTGACACTCACGAGTTCAAATTCGAGGCTCCCGACGGCAAATTACGTAAGGCTGATGTGCTTAACAGTGAGGAGGTTGCTCTGTTAGCCAAACATTATCCAAATAACAGGGCAAACGAATTTCTTGATTGGTTCACATATAGCGACAATACTTTAGACGGACAGAGCCGTAAGAAAGCATATCAACTGTATGAAAGCGGTTTATTGCAACGCCTTGAACCGGGCAGTCTGAAATGTTTGCAACAGATTCACGCATATATCTTTGGCGGACTGTATGATTTTGCCGGGCAGATACGCACCAAGAACATCTCAAAAGGCGGATTTACTTTCGCGAACTGTATGCATTTCCCTGAAACGTTGCAAATCATTGAGCGAATGCCGGAAACAACCTTTGATGAGATTTTGGACAAATATGTTGAAATGAATGTTGCCCACCCTTTTATGGAAGGAAACGGTCGCACAACCCGAATCTGGCTTGATTTGATACTTAAACGGTCACTCAAGCGATGTGTGGATTGGAGCCAAATAGACAAAAACGAATATCTGACAGCCATGCGCGAAAGTGTGACAGACAGCACCCACATCAAAACTTTGGTGAAATCTGCACTGACCACTAAAATAGATGACCGTGAGATGTTTATGAAAGGAATTGATTATTCTTATTATTACGAACAAAATGATTAATTTATGGAATTGAAAGATATATGCCAATACATATCAGAAAAGGTCGCAACGACGACTCTCACCAAAGAGAACTACATTTCTACTGAAAATATGCTTCCTGATAAAGGTGGTATTGTAACAGCAAGTGGAGTTCCCTTTGGTAATTCCACAGCATTTTCTGTTGGTGACGTTCTTGTGTCCAATATTAGACCCTATTTTAAAAAGATTTGGCAAGCTAACAGGAATGGTGGATGTTCAGCAGATGTGCTTTGTTTCCGAGCCAATAGCAATGTTGATAATAGTTATTTTTACTACCTATTGAGCCAACAGGAATTTTTCGATTATATTATGTCTGGTGCAAAAGGATGCAAAATGCCACGAGGGGATAAAAAGCAGATTATGCAGTGGAAAGTTGAGCTACCGCCATTGGACGAACAGAAACATATTGCGTCAGTGCTTTTGTCCCTCGATGAAAAAATCGAACTGAACCGCCGGATAAATGGCAATTTAAACATAGCCGCATAAAAACACCTATATGAAATGGATTCGTGAACATATTAGTAAAATGCCAAGTTTCAATTACTTGAATGCTCATCTTTCGACCATTGAAAATACGATTGAAACCAATCCAGACTTATGCATTGAAGTCTGCAAAAGCATGATAGAAAGTCTTTGCAAAACAATTCTTACTAATCAAGCTGTCGCATACAATACTGATTGTCAGTTTCAAACTTTGGTGAAACTGACATTGGAAAATATGTTCACAGACGAATTACACAAAACGGACAAAATAGAATTGATTAGACGGATTGCATCTGTTGTCCAAAAACTTGGTGAAATGAGAAATTGTTCAGGTTTTGCTTCACATGGGCAAGATAAACAACATCCCCCCTTTGACAAGAATACAGCCTTATTGACATACAAAACGACAGATGTAATAGGAGGCTTTATCCTGCACGTTTATACCAGTTCCAACAGGCCCAATTCACGCATCCATTACGAAGATTGCCAGTCATTCAATGAATTGTTTGATGAAGAAAATCCTTTGGAGTTAGGCGGTGTGATTCTCTCTGCTTCTGAAGCTCTATATAAGCAAGATTACGAAGCGTATAAAGAAGTTTACTATTCTTACTTGAACAACTTAAAGAATTAGCGATATGTCATTTACAGAAGGAAGTTATGAAAACGCATTGATTACCCTGTACGAAAACATGGGGTATCAGCATCTATATGGTCCGGACATAGAACGCGATTATTATGTGCCGTTCTACGAAGAACAGGTGTTGAATAGTTTGACCACAATAAATCCAAGCAAGCCACAAACTGCCATCCACGAGGCTATTGCCAAGCTGAAAGACATAGATACCGGAAGCCTGACTCAAAAGAACGAGCTTTTCATGGACTATCTTCAGCATGGCGTAGAAGTTTCTTACTTTGACGGAAAAGAGCAACGCAACGAAATAGTTTATTTGATTGACTATGAATACATCAATCGAAACGATTTTCAGATAGCCAACCAGTGGACATTTGTAGAGAATTCAGAAAAGCGAGCCGATATGATTGTTTTCATCAATGGGTTGCCGCTTGTTGTCATTGAACTCAAATCACCCTCACGAGAAGAAACAGATGCATCAGAGGCATATCTTCAACTGCGGAACTATATGAAGGAGATTCCATCCTTATTTATATACAACGTATTCTGCGTGATGAGTGATATGGCTTGTTCCAAAGCCGGAACAATCACCAGCAAGGAAGACCGATATATGGAATGGAAAACCAAAAACGGTGATTATGAGAGCACAAATTTTGCCGATTATGATACCTTTTTTGAAGGAATATTTTCCAAAGAACGCTTGATAGACATTATCAAGAACTTTGTCTGTTTTTCAAAAGATGAATCTGGAGCAGCCAAGATTTTAGCTGCCTATCATCAATACTTTGCCGTAAAGAAAGCTGTAGAACGCACAAAGAAAGCTATTGGAAATGATGGAAAAATCGGTGTGTTCTGGCATACGCAAGGCAGCGGGAAATCACTGTCAATGGTATTCTATGCCCACTTGCTGCAAGAAGAACTTTCACAGCCGACCATTGTTGTGATTACTGACCGCAATGACTTGGACGACCAACTCTATACTCAATTCTCTAAATGCCAAGACTTCTTACGCCAAGTTCCCATACAGGCAAAAAGCCGGGAAGATTTGAAATCCCTACTGTCCGGACGGGAAGCAAACGGCATAATCTTCACTACCATGCAGAAGTTTGAGGAATCGGATGAGCCTCTTTCTTTGCGGAAAAATATCGTAGTCATGACTGATGAAGCCCACCGTGGACAATACGGCTTTGAAGAGAAAATCAGAATGAC
>JADIMG010000079.1 GCA_017694875.1 Candidatus Gallipaludibacter merdavium | reverse complement strand
GTGGGTAGCATCTTTATCTGTTTTATAAAGATAAAGATACCCAAAAATCGGCATATATCCAAAATATTTATTGGGTATATGCCGATTATATCAGTCGGTTGTCCTATGAAAGGACTTTTTCAGTGCCCTCTAGGGCAAGGGGGTTATTTTTGTTTTAGAAAGTCTTCACGTGTTGGGTAAATTATAAGAATGTCGTTTGTTGAACGTAGTTCGCAATATGGTATGTGTTTCAGTTCGTGGGTTCGAATCCCGCTACCCCGACGAAAAGGAATCCAATTGGGTTCCTTTTTTGTTGTATTGCATACGAAAGTTTGGACAGTGTAAAAAATCCATTACAATGATAAATTACACCTACCAATCCAGCAAGCAGATCAGACAGGAGAAATACAACTGGTTCACACAACTTCCAACACAATAAAAAAGGCGGACATGACTGTGCATACCCGCCCAAATATTTATCCAATCAGACTATTCCTATTTGTCACGCTTACCATGTATGTCCTCCGTTCCCATAGTACTCATGGCACAACGGAATCCTATTGTGCTGGAGCATTCATTTTCATCCAAGAAACGACGTGTTGAAGGATTCAACCAATAAATTCTATCTTTCCAAGAGCCGCCTTTATATACACGCGATTTCTTATTAATCTTTGGCGCCAAAACATCGGTCGGATCTGTCAAACGATTTTTAGTCAATTCCACAACATCAGTTGAATCAACAATCAACGTAAAATCCGTATTCAAGACAGAAGTACGGTCGCCATCCTTATAATCACGTACGTCTTCCTCTTTCACCTTCACATCCATCGCTATGCGTCCTAATGAGTCAATTTCATAGATGATATTTCCATATTCATCACGACCAGCTTCTTTAGGAGCAACATAAATATTACCACGGAAGGAATTGTATTCCGACATATCCTGATAAGATGTTTCACGATATACGTCCAAAACCCATTCATTGACATTACCGGCCATATTATACAAGCCAAAGTCATTTGGCCAATATGCGTTTACAGGACCAGTAATAACATAGTGGTCATTCAATGCGCCGGACACACCCATCATATCACCTTTTCCACGTATGAAGTTGGCCTGCATCTGCCCTAACTGTTTTTTCGTCACATTACGTGAATGATATCCTGACCATGGATAGATTTTACCTTCCGTTGTAAGACCTAACTCACCTGCAATAGGAGCAAATGCAGCAAACTCCCATTCTGCCTCTGTCGGCAAACGGAAATCGGTATAGAGAATACCATCTGCCCTTGTAACCTTGCGTTCTTCTCCGTTAATATCATATTTAGGCTTCCTACCAGGATAAGGGTTGTAATTATTATCCAACAAATATTTGTTTGTATTGAAAACAAAACTTGTTCTTATCGTATCATAAGAAATTTCATATGCAGGATCTACTTCTGTAAAATCAGGAGCAGCGATTACACCTGCGCCCACCATTGCCATTTCATTGACACGGTCAGTACGCCACTGGCAGTAGTCCATAGCCTGTACCCAACTAACACCTACCACAGGATACAAATCATAGGAAGGATGTTCAAAATAATTCTGCAAATAGGGTTCGTTATATGCCAATTCTTCACGCCAAACCGTTACATCCGGTGTTGCACGAACTACAAGTGAGGGAGCTGTTCCTCCAAACACCAATTTTGTCCAATGCAAGTATTCACGCCAGTTCAGGTTCGTAATCTCATATTTATCCATATAAAACGAGTTGACCGTGATACTACGTCTCGGATTGTTACGCGGAGCGGTTATATACTCACCTTTCTCACCTATCTCGAAAGTACCACCCTCGATAGCCACCATTCCTGGAGGTATAACCGGATGATAATTTTCCTGCACCTCAAAGGCTGTTGTCTTACGGTCGTTATATTTCCAACCAGTAGTGTTAGAATACTTCTTACTGATTGTATTGTCTTGAGCACAAGAAGCCAACAAAACCAATAACGAGAAAACTGATAATTTAACTATTCTGCTATTCATATACTACAAATATGATTTTGAACCAATATCTATTCAAGGATGCAAAGTTACTTTTTTTTTGGATATATCCACTATTTTCGGCATAAAAAAGAAGAAAAAAACAAGAAAAAGTGACCCAAAGGTATCTGATGTCTGCATCCATAGTCTACTAATATAACTCCAATTACGGCAAAAAAGTATAGTTAACGCCATATTTTTTCTATTCTACCTCTACAAAGTATTTCCTGGTATGACTGAAAAACATGGCTAATTAGGTCATCAAACATTCCCCATTACCAATATATCATCCACACATAACAATCCTTGCGCCCTATTTGCACTTATTGTAGCCTTGCTGTATCTTTGCACAAAGATAGCAGGCTGTCGGAGATTTACAAATTTATTTTCATTTGTTTCTGCGCTCGCCTTACGCTATCTTTTCAGAAGATGTGGAACGGCTCGGCATAAGCAAATTTGAAAACAACGGGTTTTCATTTGTTTCTGCGCTCGCCTTGTGCTATCTTTGTACTTTAAAATTAGACATATGGATTTTCAAATACCGTTCACCATACACACCAACAGTGGGTTGATTTCCTTGGAAAAACCCATTGTTATGGCAATTATCAACATAACTCCCGATAGCTTTTATACATCATGCAAGTCAATGACTCAACATGAAGTTTTACTCACAGCGGAAAAGGCCATTGGTGATGGGGCCAGCATTCTGGATATTGGTGGATATTCTACCCGTCCTGGCGCTCCTGATGTCAGTATGGATGAAGAAATCCAAAGGATAAGTAATGCCCTGAAATGGATACGCAAAGAATTTCCTTCTATACCAATATCTGTAGACACATTCAGATCGGAAGTTGCCGAAATTGCCATTGAAAACGGTGCAGACATTATCAATGACATATCAGGTGGAACACTTGATGAAGCAATGTTTTCTACCATTGCAAAACTGAATGTTCCCTATATCCTCATGCACATGAGAGGAACACCAGCAACCATGCAGTCAATGACTAAATACGACAATCTATTGTCAGAAATCATACATTTTTTTGAAGAGAAAATCAGAATACTGACATTGAGTGGCGTAAACGACATTATACTTGACCCTGGATTTGGCTTTGCAAAAACGTTAGAGCAGAACTATGAACTACTCAAGAAATTACCCTATCTGCAACAGCTGGGCTATCCACTTCTGGCCGGCATATCACATAAATCCATGCTATACAAACTATTGGGAGAAGATGCAGCCCACACACTAAACGCTACGACCGCCGCCAATACTATTGCATTGATGAATGGAGTTAGCATTCTGCGTGTACACGACGTTAAGGAAGCCATTGAAGCAATTAAAATTGTAGAAGAAACTAAAGCACAATAAGATGGGATTTCAAATTGGCATTAAGGATATTATAGATATCATATTAGTAGCTATTCTCTTGTATGAGACATACAAGCTACTCAAAAGTTCAGGAGCAGTAAATGTGTTCCTAGGAATCTTTACATTTATCATTGCCTGGTTTCTGGTGTCATATGTCTTTAAAATGGAATTGTTGGGAGCAATTTTTGATAGGGTTGTCAGTGTCGGCGCTATTGCACTCATCATCATTTTCCAAGATGAAATACGAACTTTCTTTTCCAGAATCGGTACACGTTCCAATTGGAGAGTATTTCATCAGTTAACCAATAAATTCAAATCACAAAGTGCTCAAGCCGAAATTGACCAATCTGTTGTACAAATTGTCATTGCCTGCAAAAATATGGCAAAGACAAAGACAGGAGCGCTTATAATCATAGAGCAGGACCAAAGCCTAAGACAATATGAGCAATCCGGTGAGGCATTGGATGCTATCATCAGTAACCGCCTGATTGAAAACATTTTCTTTAAAAATACGCCCTTGCATGACGGTGCATTGATTATCAGTAAAGGCCGACTTAACGCAGCCGCATGCATTCTACCCGTTTCGAAAAACCCCAATGTTCCCAAAAGGCTTGGCTTAAGACACAGGTCTGCATTGGGAATTGCAGAAAAAACAGATGCGCTAGCAATAATAGTTTCAGAGGAAACAGGGAAAATATCGTACGCTGTGAACGAAAAGATTTATGTTGGCGTTAAACCGGAAGAATTGGAAAAAGTACTGTCTGAGAAAATGACCAAAGCATAGTGTCGTCTTAACTCTTGCCCAACAAACCAATAGTCCATCTATAGACAAAGACTAAAAGCAGAGAAATACTTCTTTTCACCCTTTCCACACAAGTGCGTTCACGTTAGCAGGCAATCCAATAAGAATGTCCCCAAAGTCCTACGAGGCTAAAGACATATTTCCCATTCCCTCTTCACGTAAACATATCATGGATATAAGAAAGACGGGCATACATATGTACGCCCGTCCAAACTATTGAAAAAAGTATCCGTATTATTAATACGAAGTACGTTCTACAGCAGCATAACTAATCTTTAGAGCATAGGCTCTTCTTAATGCCTGCTTCAGATCCGCAATAATACCCATTCTCGTATCTTTATCAGCCTTGATTGAAACGGTCATAAGGTTCTTTTCATCCTCATCCATTGATTCACGTTCACGCACAATGAAATCCTCGATTTGAGAAACATCAGCGAATGCGTCGTCCAACTGGATACGAGTTTCAGAACCATAGGCCTTACGATATTCTTCTGTAGGGGTACCGATATAGATATAACGAACCAATGATTTCTTCTCTAATTTTTGCAACTCCGTAGCTTCAGGGGGGATAAACCTAACTTTGTAGGTAACTTCCTTTATGGAAGTTACGGTCATGAAGAAGAACAAAAGCATGAATATAATGTCAGGGAGCGATGCGGTATTAATTGTCGGCATGTCTCTTTTTTCTGATTTTCTAATCTTTGCCATTACTTATTCCCTCCATAATTTTTAGGTTCAGCCTCTGAAATTTTTTGTGGATAAAGTTTTTGAATAGCCTTTTGGGTATCTTCATCCAATTCTGAATAAGTTTTGCCGAAACGCTTCATTGCATATTCATTACGCAACTCATTGTATGCGGCAACAAGTTCATTCTGCACTTCCAAGTACGCCTGATATTGCGTATCGACGTCATTCTGTACTGAAATAACGTGGTCTTTAGTATATTCTACAAGACCTAATCCTGGTATTTCCTCTTGGAATTTAACAGGAAGATTATCGGCATTCTCAGGATTTTCTATAAATTCCTTGGCAGCAGCACGCAAATTTCTTACGTTCATCTCCTTTCCTTCAACCAACAATTGGTTCATGCTGTTGATTTTAACGACAAAGATATCACGTTCCTTAATCTTTGTAGCCTCTACTTCCGCATCGGGAGGAAGTGGTTGAGGCAAACGACGTGAAAGACCTTTATCAACAGACATGGAGGTAGTCACAAGGAAGAAAATGAGTAGCAAGAATGAGATGTCAGCCATAGAGCTGGCATTGATTTCTGGGACTTTTCTCTTTTTTCTTTCCATATAAAATCTTTTATTCAGCGAGCTTGATCAGCCCAGGTTTTATTTTCTTACTTTCATATAGATTGCCATACCGAACAATGTCAATATGGTAACACCTAAGAGGATATAAGAAACATAAAGGAACATATCCGTGCATTGTGCCCAAAATCCCACGTTCTCTGTACCTTCATATCCAATAATCTCCAATTTTTCAGGAGAACCAAGATTCCAAGACAGAACGAACACTAAGATAAACAGCACAATTGGAATAAGTGATTTCAATGCACCTTTAGGGTTATATTTCAGGCGATAGCCGAAATTGATCAACAGGATACCCAATGTAATAATGCATGTCAATATTACAAGAGCATAATTAAGATACAGAAATAAATCTGTATAACGAGGAATCGAGAGCAGGTCACCTGCAACGTCCAGAGTTCCGTTGCTTCCACCCACATAAAACATCACTCCTACTATAACGCATAGCGCCAAAAGTATAAGCAATATTATTCTCGATACGGTTTCTATTAACTTCATACCAATATCAGATTAAAAAATTATTTTACTTCTTAGATTCATTGTACTTAACAATAATGTCAAGCAAAGAGATGGAAGAATCTTCCATTTCAGTAACCATACTTTCAATCAAAGAAAGAATATAGTTATAGAACAATTGAAGAATAATAGCAACAACAAGACCAAACAAAGTTGTCAACAAAGCCACCTTAATACCACCGGCAACAACCGTTGCAGAGATATCACCTGCCTGTTGGATTTTGTCGAATGCCTGAATCATACCGATAACCGTTCCCAAGAATCCTAAAGAAGGAGCAATAGAAATGAAAAGAGTAATCCAGCTCAAATTCTTTTCAAGAAGTCCTAATTGTACACCGCCATAAGAAGCTACAGAACGTTCTACAACGTCTACACCTTCGTTATAGCGAGACAAACCTTGATAGAAGATAGAAGCAATTGGTCCACGCGTGTTACGGCATACTTCCAAAGCAGCTTCAACTCCACCTTTATTCAGTGCTTCTTCAATTTTCTTCAAAAGAACCTTGGTGTTAGTAGAAGAAAGACTCAAATAGATGATACGTTCGGTACAAAGAGCCAAACCGAAGATAAGACAGAGAGCAATAAGTGCCATAAATCCTGCACCACCTTCAATGAATTTTTGTTTCAGCACTTTGTGCATACCCACTTGTTCTTCAACAACGGGTTCTTCTTCAACAACTTCTTCCACCGTTTCTGTAACGGCAGCAGCAGAATCAGCTTGCGCTACTTGTTCTGTCTGTTCAGCAGCAGCTGGCTCCTGAGCTAGTACGCTGATGGGATTTCCAAAATTGAAAATTGCCACAATCGATAACAATGCAAATACTTTTTTCATCTTGATTTGTTTTTTAAGTTACTAATTGAATTGTTTTTGTGTTAGTATTAATATTTCATTGCGGAGAGGACGGGATTCGAACCCGTGATACCCTTTAGGGGTATACACGCTTTCCAGGCGTGCCTCTTCAACCACTCGAGCACCTCTCCAAAAAACGGGCGCAAGTTATAAAAAAAACTTGGAATAAGCACTATTCAAAGAGCAGATAAGCTATTTTTTTATGCTTTTTGATATTCAAAGCGATTTTCTGATAGTTTTCCATAGGATAATCTGCTTATATCCGAAAGATTTTTTTTGCATTATCAGTTGTTATTTTTTGGAGTTCTTTTTCATCAATACTATATATTTCTGCCATTTTTTGCAAAATATAGGTCAAATATGCGGGTTCGTTTCTCTTCCCCCTATAAGGGACTGGTGTCAGATAAGGCGCATCGGTCTCCAAAACTACTTTATCCAATGGTATTTTCGATAAAAAAGCTGGTAAGGGCGACTTTTTAAAAGTCAGCACACCTCCTATACCAAGGACAAATTCACCTGCCTCAAAAATTTCATTCGCTTGCTTTTCATCTCCCGTAAAACAATGGAAGACTCCTCTTAAACCTCTGTTCTTATAAGGCGACAATGCTTGTAAAGTTTCCGCATGCGAGTCGCGCGTATGAATTATCAAAGGTAAATCAAGTTCAATGGCCCACTCGACTTGTTGTTGAAACGCACAAACCTGTTCTCGCAGAAAGGTTTTATCCCAATAGAGGTCTATTCCAATTTCGCCAACAGCAATATATTCAGAGTTTTGGAGTTCTTCTCTAACCCATCTCAACTGGTGCCGAAAGTCCTCTCTCACATCTTCTGGATGCAATCCGACAGCCGCATGACAGAAATTCGGATAATCAGCACACATTTCCTTTATCTGATGCAGGGATTCCAAATTAACATTCGGCAATATGACAGAAGTCACACCAGCCTGTAAAGCTCGCTCGACCACCTGTTTTCTGTCAGTATCAAATTCAGGTCCATAGATGTGCGTATGTGTATCAATCATCATGATTGCGTCTGCATATTATAATAGTTATCCAACTCTATACCATCGATTATCTCAAACAGTTGCTGCAAGGTTTCAGCTCGCAACATGGCAATGCGGGTTTCCTTAAAATGTGGGATTCCCTTGAATGCTGGCGACGCAGCCAAATGGCGTCTGCTATGAACAATGCCCTTTCTTTCATCTCCTACCCATTCAATGCTTCTCAAGACATGCTCTTTCAAGATGTTTACCTGCCATTTGAAATCTCTGGGTGGTAACAACTCACCCGTTTGCAGATAATGTTTCACATCTTCAAAAATCCATGGCTGACCAACAGTAGCCCGACCAATCATAATAGCATCTACACCATATCTATTGAAACATTCTTCCGCACGCTGAGGCGTAGTGACATCACCATTTCCAATGATAGGAATATGCATCCGAGGATTATTTTTCACCTCACCTATCAATGTCCAATCAGCATCACCTTTATACATTTGAGCTCTCGTCCGTCCATGAATAGCCAACGCTTGTATGCCACAATCTTGCAACTGTTCGGCCAGCTGGACAATTATCTTATTGTCATCATCCCATCCAAGCCGTGTTTTTACTGTTACAGGAATATTTACTGCTTTTACGACAGCTTCCGTTATTTGCAACATTTTAGGAATATCACGCAAGAGTCCTGCTCCGGCCCCTTTTCCTGCAACCTTTTTTACAGGACAGCCAAAATTGATGTCAATAATATCCGGTTTAGCTTCTGCAACTATTTTTGCCGCTTCTGCCATAGCATCCGGTTCACGTCCATAGATTTGTATGGCCACTGGTCTTTCCACATCATAGATAGTCAGTTTTTGTTCCGTCCGCTTTACGTTTCTTATAAGGGCGTCAGAAGAGACAAATTCTGTATATACCATGTCAGCACCAAACCTTTTACATAACAAACGAAAGGCAGGATCGGTAACATCCTCCATCGGGGCCAGGAACAGTGCATTTTTGGGAAGTGGTATCATTTATAAAAATATTGAACAGCCGGAAAGTGCATCGTACGACTTTTCGGCTGTAGATTAACACATCTATCTTATTAAAAAATCACATTGTAAGATACCGTCACACCACGGCTGGCAGGCACATAACGACATACACCACCAGAGCAGTTGTATCCCGCACGTGTACGGCCATAAGCTACCTGCAAACGATGTGAGCGCCAATTGTAGCTAAGGCCTCCTGAATAATAATGCAATTTGGTCGCATCTATATTATACATGTCTGACACGTAAAGCATGAGCGATTTGAAGAGTGAGAGTTCATACATACCATAGACCCATTGCCCTTCTGCCTGCTTGGTATAGAGATATTGCAGTTCCGCTCTCATGGAGACATTTTTGGAAGGCGTATATTTGATATCTGCCACAATAATATTTGAATGTACCAAATCGCCATTGATGCCATGACCTTCCACTACTTTCTGGTTGTAAATCTGATACATATACATGGCGGTTATGGACCATTGTTTTGTAATTTTCTTGTCGAGTGTCAGATTAACATCCGTATAATAGGTCTCATCCCCCATACTAAAGAAAGAAGACTTATAGCCGTCCGTTCCCATTAGGTCAGCGGGATCTGTTCCATAGATGTATTCCTTGCCTATACCTCTGATATAAGTCGCATTCAACTTAAGCATCGTTCCGTATTTTCCTCCCATCGGCGTGCGACGCTTAAAATTGTAGGACAATTCACCCTGAAATGCCCATTCACCATCGGCAATTTGCGTTGCATAAGGATAGAGTGCCGGCAATGCATAAGTGTGTGTCATTGAGAAAGCAGGAAGATGGTTGATGAATGCAGCCGAACCACTGCGTGTTCTATCACTTCTAAATGCCATATTTTCACTTCTTTTTACTTGAAGCAAGGCGCTCATACCTCTTTGTGAATATGCGGCAGAAACCAGCAAGGCTTGTCCAGGTCGATAAATATATCCATTGTCCTTACTTGGGTCATTGAATTTATAGGCATATTCCACCAAAAAGTTCCAATTATCTTTCTGCAGACGAGCTCTTACATCTGTAGCTGCAACATTTTCAGGCAAGTTGAGTTTGTATGACACTGGCTTTCCTTCATCATTTTCCAACACTTTCATCACTTCCTGTTCGGGTTCATGCTTACTGACAAATGAACCACCCAAGGTCAAACGCCAATTGTTATCCATCATAGTAGGAATCCATTCTTCCACTCCCAATTCCAAATCGGCACCCCATACAGCTCCTTTGCAATAATCAAATCCCAATTTATTGTTCTGATAATCGTAATTGAAATAGACGCGCTGCATACCTCCCAAGGCTTTAAAACGTATACCCTTATAAGGAGTCAGCACCAATCTTCCACCTCTTAATGAATTGCTTATACCCAAAGATCTTTCTTCATACAGACGCAGAATAAATCCACTACCAAATTGGTCATAAATATCTCCCACAGTCAGTTCTGCCCATTTATATCTACCCGTTAAGAAAAGATAGGGAATGCCCCCTCCCGCAAAATCATCTTCAAACCCCGGAAGTGGATTCTGCAACATTTCCAATCTGGCTCCTGCTGTAATGTATTTACTGTTAAGAATCAGGTCAAGATAGGAATTGGATAGGAATTTACTGTCATACGAACCCGTTCCGATAGCAGCATCTTCTTCCGGGAAAAGCATATCTGTCTGCAATGCACCGGAAAGCACGACGGGCTCATTCTCCTCTTGCGCCCAAATTGTTGTTGCAAGAGATAAGGCAATTGACACGAGTAGGAGGTATCTTTTTTTCATATTTAATTTTTTGAGTAGTAAAGGACATGAACATGAACTGTCCATATCCTTTGTTCTGAAATTTGCTTGTTAGACTATTAGTTCAGCAATTCTCTAATTTTTTCAATGATATTTTCTTCTGAACCATCTGTATACCCAGTGTGTCTGTCAACAATCTTTCCATTGCCATCAATGATAAAGAGTGCCGGAATTGTGCTCACACCCATTGCCCTTTTGAAATCTCCATTTGAATCGAGCAACACTTCATATTCCCATGCAGACGCATCAACAAGCGGTTTTACCTTGTTTACGTTCTGTCCTTCATCGATGGAAACGGCTATTACCTTCATTCCGGTTTCATCTTGCCAATCAGGATAAACTTCATGTATGGCCTTCAATTCTCTATGGCAAGGTTTGCACCATGTTGCGAAAAAAGTGATTACAAAAGGCTTTCCATCATTTGACAATTTTGCCGTATTGACTGTTTTTCCTTCAATTGTTTTGAGGGTCACAGCAGGTAGTTGAGCATACGCAACAGTAGAGCCTATCAGCAACAGGGCTACCAAAGTCAATTTTTTAAATGCTTTCATCTTAGTCGTTTTAACAAATTAATTTATCATTTTCGCTTTTAAAAATCATGCCGTCAGATTTAAGGTTACGTTATTCGGATGATTTAGACGTGTGCAAATATAACGAAAAATATCCGAGCGATGCAAATACAGATAACACTTTTACACTATGGTAGATACGAAAACAAACATTAAGGAAGGAGGCATAAAAAAGGTGCGCCAAACTAACTTGACGCACCTCTCTTCAATTATTTATCCGACAAGCGTTATTTTACCAGCACTTTTGCTGTATAATACTTATTGTCGCCTGTTACAATTCTCACAGTGTAGAAGCCTGGTACAGGTATAGGATTAACCGTTACCTGCTCAGCAATCTGCGTTTGAATGCTGATAATCTGTCCAAGGCTATTGGTTACTTCAATTCTCATACCTTCACGTTCCTGTGCTGTGAATTGATAATCCACCGTAATCTCATGATTGCGTTGTACAGGATTCGGTTTCAGAATCAGATCTCCAGCATGAACCATCTGCAAACCGGTCTGAATCTGTACATTCAGATGCACAATACTATCACAACCTTGAACGGATTCAAATACGCCTGTAAACGTTCCGGCACCGCTGACTGTTACACCACCAAACTGGAATGGAAGTTCATCTTCCATAACCACTGTATCGCGTGTTGTCTCCGGTATGATAATTGGTCGAACACTCAAATACAAGGAATCGCCGCAATAGTCGTTCGTTGCTCCAATGATAGTCGCTATCATGGTATCTTTTGTTACCGACTCAATTGTTCCATAGAACAATCCATCAGTATGTTGATAACCATCATAATATTCACCGTAGCAAACTTCCACTGTTTCTGGCTGAATCTTGTTCAGGATTTCATAGCCAACATGCAAATATTCCGTCACTTCGCATCCCAAGCTATTGAAGTATTGTCTTGTGTAATCACCCGGTTCTGTGATGAACGTTGTACCGAATTGAATACCGTCACTTGGTCTTCCGTTCGGACAGATCGTGGTATCGATGCTGATTTCCAACGGGAGAACTGTCAGGTGAAGGATTTCTGTTTCAGGACCACATTCACCTACTGTTCCCAATTCAGCTGTATAATCACCGGCAGCATAGTATTGTTTACCATTGAAGAGCACAGAATCGCCTTCGCAAATCGTACGGTAAACATCCTTAACATTGCTATTAACCGTCAAATCCAAACGGACAATACTGTCACAGCCAGATGCTAACGGTACCAGGAACTGATAAACACCTGCCTCGGTAATTTCCTCAGTCTCACCATTCACTTCAAACTCATATGGAAGTTCAGTGTCACAAATGGTCACTGTATGGATTGACATCGGATTTTCAACTGTCAAGTCCAAGCATACCAGTTGCGGACAATCACCGTCTTCTGCCGGCAGTTCCAAATAATATTTCATGGTCTTTGGGTCTGCAATGGTGAAATCATATTCATCATTTACATACGGCTCGTCATTCAGACATACAACATCAGAAATCATGATGGTTTCTGCCGCTTCATTTACAGTAATCTGGAAATGATATTGCTTGTCACAGCCGTCAGTAGTCGAAGAAACTACATAGTCAAATTCATTCAAACCAGGAACAAGCTGTTCGGACGGAATAACGATTCCTGCATGCACATACTCTTCACCTGAGCAGATGGTTGCCGTTACCGTTTCCGGATTCTGTACGCAGGAAATGCGTACATCATCAATCCACAGTCTGCCATTTCCTCTATTTGGATGTTTGATTGCAATATAATCATAGCCTTCAGGAGCATTTTCAAACGAAACACTCGCCTCTGTATAGGTTTGCTGATTTACCATTTTCGCAATTTCAACAAACGTATCGGCATCATTCGGGTCGCTCATTACTCCTATACTCATAGTGCCATTTTCGCCCCACATACGGTATTGGAGACTCAAACGCAAGTCCTTGGCTTCAATACCTACTGCCGGTAATACGGCATAGATATCACCCATCCAGGCTTGGTCGAAATAGAGCGATACACCATCGTATGACTCTCCGTCGATATCGGCCAAGAACACCAGTTTCTGCCCATAATCATCAGCATTCAAGAACGTCCAGCAATCCGGATAGGATGGATTGCTTGGCGCTACTGGATATGGATTATAGGATTCTTCATAATCCGTACTTACGCCAGACATGAAACTGTCAAAATTCTCCGAATAAGGAAGAGCACCCTCATAACACAAGGTCGATTTGGTCAATTCCAACCACAAGCTCTTCGATGGTGCTGATACTCTCACATAAATGTCGTATGCTACGGATTGTTCCAAACCATTGACCACGATACTGCCTACACCACCCTGCAAGGTCACATTCTGTACCTCACCGGTTGAACGGTCTGCACCGCTTTCCACAACAATCACTTCTGCTGCGGTGGCTTCCTGACCTGCAGTTACAGTCACTTCAAAAGAATTTGTTGTTGCAACCACTCTTGCATCCGGTCTCTCAACGGAAGGAGTGATGGCCACTTCCAGTGCATAAACGTATAAACTGTAGTTCGGATTACTACGCAATGCCAAACGGCCACTGGCCTCTACATCGGTCAATGCAAGTTCAAATGATTTTACAGTCGATTCCATTGCACCCAAATCCAGTGTCTGGATAGTAACGAATGAAGTCGGATCCGATACATTGGTAATATATCCCAAATCCAATGACTCATTCTCACTGCCGCCAGGACCTGCAGTCAACATAACGGTTAAGCCCGACAGATCGTTCGTGAAGCCAGGCAATGCCACGATATAAGCCTCACCGTTACCCGTCATGGACAGGTTGCCACCAGTTATGTTAGTGCCTGGAACCACGTCAGCCCAGCACTCCGGCATACCTGCACTGAAGTCTGCCACATAGGAAGCATCTTCCGTTATGGTCAACAAATCGCATTCGGTTGTGAAGCTGAATGAAGCTTCGGAAACTGCACTTGCCGTTGATTCATCACAGGCTGAAGTAATGCTAATCTTCACTTCCTGTTCTGTTCCTGGGGTCAGACCTGTCAATTCGTATGCAGGAGTTTCTTCTACCAATTCAGGTTCACCAGCTACTCCGTTGACTGTGCATGTTACATTCCATGCCGTTTCATCCTTACCCGCTTTCCAAGTAAAGTTAGCGGATGTATTGCTGAACGATTCAAGGGTGATGTTGGTCGGAGCAAAGCATGCATCGCCCAAAGAGGCAACCGTAACCTCATCCACCTTCACCATGCCAGATGTTGCCATCAATACTATATTGGTATGACCCTCCGGAGCATTCTGCAAGGAAACCAGAGCTTCATTGGATGCTGCATCCAGATTCTGCAACGGTTCGAAGCTGTCGACTGAACCCGCTATCGTACCGATTGTCAACTGAGCATTTCCAGACTCATATCTTACTTCGATTTGAGTTGCATTCAAGTCTGCATCCACCTGAGGAACAATTATATAGGACCCTTCAGGCATTGTAATGGTATCTGCTGCCTGAGATACGTCTTCACTGGATTCCCAGCAAGCCGTCAACTCTTCACCCGAGAAGCCCTCTGTATAAGGTAATGCCTTGGGTGCACATGCTGTTACAAATACCAATGGCTCACTCCATTCTGTCCAGGTACCACTGCCATCGGTAGCCTGAACCTTAACGGTATATTCTGTCTGCTCTGTCAAACCTGTCAATTGCAGAACGCCATCTGTAGTCGTGTTAGCTTGTTCCACGTCATTTACCAACCATTTACATTCCGTTGTTTCACGACCGATTTCAGCGGTAACGGTTGCACTATTGTCTGTCAAGTCAGAAACGCTCAGATTCTTCGGCAGGAAGAAGCCCGGCTTCATCTGAACCTGGATTTTCTTCACATAAGCACTTGAATAGCGTCCCATATTATAGGAATCTGCACCAACAATACGTACTGCCATATTACTTGTAGCCTGCAATGTACCTACTGAAACCGTTCCGCTGGAATTTCTGTCAGCCAAAACCAGGTCACCGCCAACGACAAATGTAGACGTATCTGAAGGATCGGTCAGGAAGCCGGCTTCCATCTTGAAGTTCGCTGAACTTCCAGTTTCCACATACACTTCCAATTCCGACAAATCATTGGTAAATTCAGGCAACAGCAAAACAGTTGAGGCTTCTACATAATTACCATAATTTGCACCGTAATTCCTCAAAGAACCACTCAATACCGTATAGCAGTTATCTGTTTCTGTAAGAGTTTCAAAAACAATATACGGATCATCCTCTGTAACCGTCTCTACACCACAAAGTGTTGTAAAGCTGACTGGATCTGACCAGTAACCCGGCTGTCCGTCACAATAAGCACGTACATAAACATCATAGGTCGTACTTCCGGACAGGCCACTCAATGCATAAGTCAACGAAGACTCAGTGGCGGCCACAATATCTTCAACTGTTACCGATTTTCCGGCTTCCACTACAGCGTAATCGAAACTGGTTCTGGTATCAGCTATTTCAATCGTTGCGCTTTCAGATGTAATATCTTTTACCACTACCGACTGAGGTGCCTCGCAATTGGAATAGAGGGCAACTACCACGTCGTCTATCAGAAGACTGTTGGATTCCTGTACCCGGAAGGCAATATAATGTGCCTCTGTTCCTTCATACTGCAAGAAATTCAATTTCTCAACTTCTGCTTCTGCACGGAATTGTACTGTCGTATTGGCTTCCGCATCCAATTCATACAGACTAACGAAAGAATTCATGTCCAATGGATCGGTCATCACACCCAACTCAATAATGCCATAGCCGGCATAATCGAAGCTGATAACCAAATCACGCACATTGTTTGTGAATTCAGGAAGAACAGCTATACAGTTGTTCAAGGTCAGGCAGGTTCTACTGCCCCAATAATAATAGCTCATTGGTCCTCTTTCAACCATCGGATAAACAACCAGTCCCAGATTATTGTACATCGGAGAACTCCAGCAAGAAGGCATTTCTCCTGCTTCATATGCATCGAAATTGTCGCTATATGGAGCATCGGCTGTTACGGTCGTTGCCACACAAGTGGTTGAGAATTGTAACAGTGAGGTCCATTCACTCGTTTCGTCCCCGCAATTTGTACGGACATACAAATCATAATCCGTTGCTGCCTGAAGTCCGGAGATGGTAGCCGTCTTTTCTGTTACTGTCGGCATCACTACAGGCTGGAATCCGTCTTCCATCAGACTGTCGCGCTTCATCACGGCAACATCCCAACTTGTTCCGATTGGATCATCTATCGTAATTGTCACACTTGTTGGAGCTGTCTCTTCAACGAGAACACGTTCCGGCTTACGGCAGGACGGAATGGCACGGATTTCTATATCATCCATGTAAATGTCTGCCCCACCCTGTGAGATACCTTCAAAAATCACATACAAGGCATTGTCTGCCTGGGGAATGACTACTGAATATTCGTACCAGCCTTCTTCTGACACTGTATTCACGGCATCCTCGTTCTGGACTCCGCCATAATGAGGTATGTAGGCCAGCATTTGTCCTCCAAGTGTATCCTGCTGGTAATTGGTCCATACACGTACACCTTCCAGATCTTTCGTCGTTCCTGCCTGACGGTATATCCAGAACACCACTTCATAGACATTGGCCTCAGGTACGTTCAGTTTCGGAGAAATGAGCAATGTGCGTGCTCCGTTCCGGCCCTTGAGAAGCGTTGCGGCAACAGTACCGCCATGTACATGTGCTGTTCCCAGACTCCATGCCTTATCGCCGTAATCCGTACCTGTTCCCTGTTCTCCTTGAACTATCTGCTTGAGCGTCCAGCATTCACTGATATACATGCTTTCCAGGTTGGTCATCTGCACATCCTCGAAACTTTCCGTGAATGGCAATGTAATAGAACCGGATGCGCAATCCGTGCGGCAGGCTGCCAGCTGTACCATCCATTCACTCTTGTCATCGCCCTTGCAACCCCGAACATAGATATCATAGATCTTGGAACCCTGCAGACCGGTATATTCACCCGTCCTTGACGGGAAGGTCTGTACGGTGCCTTCCGATACATCAACTCCGGTCGGAACCATCACTACCTCCCAGGACGTATTGTCTGACGGATCCACTATCGAAAGATTGGCGGTAGTTTCCGCTACTGACGTTACCGTAACACCGGTCGGACGCAGGCAGTTGGGGGTAAGAGACACCTTAAAATCATCCAAACGATAGTCGTCACCATCATGCGTGCGCAGTGCTATGTATCTTCCTGAATATCCCGTGAAGTTCACTTCAAACTCCATAAATTCACCGGCTACCTTCGGTATACTCCTTACAAGTACAAAGGCATCGGGTTGGTCCAAGGATTCCAATACGCCCACTTCCAGCTCTTCACCTTCCTGACCGACACAATAGACTTTGAAGGTAAGGGTCAGATTTCCGATAGGTTCCTTCATTTCGGGTAATGCTACCACACATTCGTCCCACATCCACAAGGCTACTTTTCCTATGGTATAGCCATCATTGTAACTCAAGCCTGGCAGCATGTTGCCTGTGCCGGACCATTCGTTCATGACCACTTTTGTCCAGCAGTCGGGGAATACGGTGAAACTTTCCTCAATCAGACCCAGGTTTTCAAAATTCTGGGTATATGGCAATGTTTCCACGCGGTTGCATGGAGTACGGAAGGTATAGTCCACTGTCCATTCACTGCTGTCGCTTCCGCAAACAGAACGGGCTTTCAGCACATAGCCTGCCGTGTTCTGCTCTACCCATGACAATGTGGTGGATTGTGTATCCGATTCTGCATCATTGTCCACAATGACACTCTGGACTTTTTCACCGTTCCTGGTCAACAGGAACTCTGTCTGCTGGGCCAACGATTCCCAGGTCACCTCCAGTTCATCACCGTAAACAACCACATTCATATTGGTCACCTTCGGACATGCCGGTTTCTCGCGTACGCGGATATTGTCTATCAGGACATTCTGACCGGCTGGCATGTTGATGGCTATGAAGTTGGCACCCTTACGGGCTTCATCCACATTCTCGAAGGTTACAACTATCTCACGCCACATGTTCTTGTCCTTCACAACAACTGTGTTGGCCGACGAGAATGTTCCAACTATATCGTTGGCATCTGTTGCCACACCTATGGTCATCTGGTTGGTCAGGTTCATGCCGTATGCCATAAATGACAATTCCAAGGTTGTAATGTCTTCAATTTCCATTTCAGGAAGCAGATAGGTACATGCGGAATCCAGTTTCAATGCCGCACTTCCTTCATAAGCGGTGGAAACGGTCTGCAAAGTGCCGGTAGAGGTCCAACACTGCAATTGGGTCAGACCATCCTCAAAACCGTCGGAATAGTTTGCCTCTGCCAGAGCCGAGCAGCGTGTACGGAATGTATAGGAAGACGAAACCTCCGACTCTTCCTCACCGCACACGGTGGATACCGTAACGGCATATTCTGTATCTGCAGTCAGACCGTCCCAAACAATGGTATTGGTTTCACTGGTACGCGTTTCCTCACCGATGGTAAACTTGTATTGGGTAGCCGTAGAACTTCCCTTGGCATAAATTTCTGCCGAAGTGACTGATGGCTGGACATTTGTCACGAACGGAGTAAAACAGCCTGTTGCTTCTTCTATGCGGATATTGTCAATGGTTGCTACCTGTGCGGGAGCATATTCCTCACAACCCCACCAAGGATTTTCAACAAGACATTCTCCGAGCCCTACATCCGAATTATTCATTACCTGCTCGAAAATGACATAAACAACACCTCCAATAGGCAGGTTGACATTGTAAGTATACATACCCGGTTCAACAACCGCCGGAGAAGCCTGATGGGAGTTGTTGATAGTGCGCAATAATGTTGCATTATCCAGAGAAGGCGTCGTATTGACCCAAACACGCATATAATTTGTATTTGCGGTTGTGCTTCCCCAGTCATCGGTTGCCACCATACTTTCTCCACGATACATGTCAAAGAACAGCGTAGCTACTGTGCCGTCTTCGGGTACATTGACAGCTTCGGAAACCAATACCGCAGTACGATTCGCTGTCATGGAAGAAAGGTTGGCTGCCATACTGCCCCAGGTGTCGTTCACTTCCCATTGGATATCACCGGAAGTCGTATAGCATCCGAGCATTCCCGTGCTGAAATCCATCAGGTAAGGCAGCGATTTCGTTTCACACAAGGTGGAAGCCGTATAAGGACCCGCCCAGTCGCTTATGCTGCCTTCACCGCAATTGGGACGGACGTAAATGTCATAGGTCATTCCGGATGTCAGACCCGTAAAGGACGGAGTGGTCGTTGTTATTGTCTGAACGGTGCCGAAAGAAACCGATTGACCGGATGGAACAATGACAACATCCCAGGATGTTTCGCCCTGTGTGCTGCCCAGCGTTACTCCGATGGTAGTAGTTGTGGCTTCATGGTTCGTGATTTTTACGGATGACGTACAATTCGGCTTCAAGTCAACTTTTACTTCTACCACTGTGATTTGGGCTGTAGCCTCAGATTCGTCATCTGCCGCCAATGCCATGTAGGAACCCTCCGGACAGGCAGGATAGGCTATGGTATAAGTCGTATTATCCCAGAAGCCCCCTTCTATCCTCTGCACTTCTACAAAACTGTCAGGATTGCCTAATTCGGTCACATAACCTACCAACAGATAGCCGGAAGGCATTTGAATCGTTAGCGTCAAACGCAAATCACCCAGACTGTTGGTAAAGCCTGGAAGGGCAATCATCTGCACACCTGATTCTGAATGCAGGAAATAACTGCCGGAATAAATATCAACCGGATTTTCATTCAGCACTTCCCAACAATCCGGATACACCACACCACTGATGGAAACTTCATATGGATTTTCAGTAGTTATCGTTTGAGGGTCACAATAGGTTGTAAAGGAGAAACTGCCTTCACGTGATTCGCCTTCCTCATTATTGCACATCGCAATGATTTCAACGGCATGGCTGTAGGCCGTTCCCGGCGTCAGACCTTCCATACGATAAAAGGTTGCATTCACAGTACCCTTATCTTCCCCATTGATTTTCACTTTAT
Source organism: Candidatus Gallipaludibacter merdavium (assembly GCA_017694875.1). Taxonomy (GTDB): domain Bacteria; phylum Bacteroidota; class Bacteroidia; order Bacteroidales; family Paludibacteraceae; genus Gallipaludibacter; species Gallipaludibacter merdavium. Next base: position 116,859 of record JADIMG010000079.1, on the reverse strand, counting down.
AGGATGTTACTCCACCACGGGCATCCCACGCGTATTCCACATAGTTTGTACCATATTCCACCATACGCAGGTTAACAGGAGAGATACATTCCGGAATACGGTCTATCTTAACATTGGAGATGGTACATGCATCACTGGAACGGAAAGCTATATACTCACCGTCCACAGGAGGAGCACTCATCAGCAATTCGAAATCGGTCGGGACGGTACTCATACCACTGCCCGTGCTTTTGGAAGCCTCCAAAGTCAGTACATGGACCGGTTCGAATGAATCCGGATTGTTTATGTCTGACATAATGCCCACCTCAAGGGTCATTATTGTAGATGTTGACGAACTTAATGGAGTATATGTCCCCGTAAAGAATAGACGCAGGTTCTTGGCCGGTTCTCCAAATCCGCAAACAGCCAGCAGGTTATCCTTCTGCATATTGATATTCGAACCGGAGGCGTTGGGATATGTTGCACCAGAAGACCTGTCTACTGATGAAAGAACTGCAGTCCAACATTCTGGAAGAGAATTGGAAATTGCCGGTACATACGCTTCACCCAACTCCGTCGGTTCACATGGAGTGCTTACTGTAAGCGTGGAGCTTGGCAAACTTTCACCTTCTGCACATGACAATGTCAAAAACAATTTATACGTTGTACTTGGTTGCAGGCCCGTCAATGTAAACGGATTTTGCGTAACAGTCACAACAGTAGCCTCCCCTTCTTCTCCTTCCACTTCATATGACAAAGAGCGGGAATTCGGTGTTGCCGTTTCTGTCCAAGAAACGGTTATGCTTGATGAAGTAACCCCAGTCACCTTAAAATCGGTCGGCCGTGGGCAAGCATCAGGAACTGCAACGCTTAGATCATCAATATAATATTCCCGATCCTTTCCAGCTTCAGCATTGAAAACCACATAAAAATCATTTTCGCCCGTGAAACCATAATCTGCCAACACGGCCGAGCTGAAAGAATACTCATTCCACTCATTGGCTGTTAAATCTACTGTTCCGATGGGTGCATAAGTAGAAAAATCATAAGGATTCGTCATGATACCTACCTCAACATCTTGAGAATGTTCCAATGCAAAGGCAGTAAAAGTTACAACTAGATTTTCCAGTTGCGTTGCATGCAAGGTAGGTGAAACCGCATATGCATTATAGTCTTGTGTAGACAAAACCCGCATGGCTGCTCCACTGTCCCCATTTTTATAGGTTGTCTGTAATGCAGGCAATGAAGCATGTGTACCCCCAACCGTCCAGCAAGGCAACAAACCTGAACGCTGGTCATTAAAATCCTCAATATACGGCAAAGTCACAGCACTACATGGTGTCGTGAATGTAATTGATGCGGATGGCGAAGTCAATTGATAGGCATAATTACAATCGCCTTTCACCAATAAAGTGTACGTAGTCCCTGGGGTAAGACTGCTCATTGTATAAATGTTGTCTGTAGCAGTCTCTGTACGGACCTTCAAACCATCCTTCCACAATTCAAGCTGGTATTCACTCGGAGCCGTACCTGCATTGGCCAATATGGACCACATGAAAGTAGCCTCTGTCGGACGCGCTTCATAAATTGTCAGTCCCACAGGCTTGGCACATGTAGGCACATCTTCAATCTTCACTTCATCCAAATAGATGTAAGCTCCGCCAGAAGTACTTGAACTTCCGTTAGATGTTGCCTCAAAAACAACACGCACTTGGTCACCAGGGATACACATAACTGCATATTCCCCATAGGTCCAATTACTTCCCTCCGTAGTAGGAGAAAGAAGGACATTGTTTTCATAGGTGGCACCATTGTCACGCGATACGTAAGCCGCAAATTCGCCTGCATTCTGATTTCTGTACCAGAATGAAATAGTCACATTCCCAGACACAGAAACAGAAGGAGACATTAAAATCTCCGACTTACCTGCAGATGAACCCGTGGTTCCAAGAGCATACTCGCTGGAAGTAAAACGGAGACATCTGCCTGAATATCCGTTCTGATAAGCAGCAAAGCGCATATCTTGCGAAATATCGCCCGAGCTGCTCCATCCTTCCGGAATTCCATTGGCCACCTCATCGAACGTTTCGTTCAGATAAACCGAAGCGAATACGCCCGAAGTACAAAACGACAGCGCTACAACAAACGCCGTACGCCAAAAGTACCGTAATAGCTTTCTCATAAAAATAGAATTAAGTTAAACAATATATTATATTAGATTTGGTTAAATCAACAACAATCAAAAAGGATTAGTACTTCCATGGTCTTTCCACATACGATCGGTTCCAGACATCGATAGGTTCATACACATTCCATTTTAATTCGTGCTGAATATTTTTTGGATTATTAAAATCCATTGATTTTTCCAACTTTAGCAAAAGTTACTATTCCTCACTATTTAAAAACATTCAAGAAGGACAATACCTTACAAACAATTCAGCCAAGCAACAGCCAGATTTTTTCATTGCAGCAATAGCACAAAAAGTTTCGTGCAAACCTATCTTTTTTTTAGTGAATATCCAATATTGAGACCCAAGAAAAACGCCCATTTCTTCTTTTTTAACGATAATATTTTTTTATAACAAAATCCACCACAAAGTAAACAAAACAAACAACAAGCATCAATTTTACTATATTTTGATAGACAAATAAGATATATCATTTATTTTTATAAGAGGCCGAAAACTGAGCATAAAGACGCATTTTAACCAAAATCTTCGGACAATCAGAGCAAAAAACAGCTCATGAAACAACATTTTGTCTCACATCACCCATCTTCCAATTTACCATCCGAATATCCACAAATACAACATTTATACAGCCAACAAAAAAGAGAAATAGCGAACAAAAAGTTAGTATTAATAAGAATTTGGCAAACACTCAACATGGAAAACAACACACAACATAGCATTTTATCTATACACAAACAAGGAACAAATCCCCTTTCAAACAGGCCAAAAAACATCTGCATTTTCTTCACCCATCTTGTTAATAAAGAAGAAAATCCGTGGATAACCCCACGTCTATTTGGTCTATAAAAAAAAACCTGCTATCTTTGTCTCTAAATCACATTTTATTCATCACTTACAGCTTCGTTCTTCCAATCATTAAAATACAACATATATGCGTAAAAATATATTGTTCAACATCGTCCTGTTACTCACACTTCCGTTTTTGTTATCCTCCCAGACAACAACACTACCCTATTTTTGTGGTTTTGAAGATGATGCAGAAAATGCAAATTGGACACTAAACCCTGTTACTGGCACTAACATACAAATTCCCAATAAATGGTTCATTGGAGAAGCCGCAGCACAAATGGGTTTACATTCACTATACATTTCCGGGGATGAAGGAATGACGAACAGTTACGTAGCACAAAATGTTGCTGCCGTATATGCATACAGAGAATTCACGCTTCCTGCCGGTCAGACCCATACCATTTCATTCCACTATCGCTCTTTAGGAAATTCAAGATGCAATTTATATGTATGCTGGGTTCCCACAAACATACGTCTAAACTCAACAACGGCAGGCTCTCTACCTACTTGGGTACAAACGAACCTGGTTGAAGAAATCACAATAGAACAAGGCTCAGATTGGCGCATAGCAACAGGCCAAATACCCCAAACAGCCACAACCACCCCGCGTCGTTTGGTATTTATTTGGGCCAATGGAACAGATGCGAGCATCTTGCCACCCTCAGCCGCTATCGACAACATTCAAATTGTAGCTGGAGAAAGTACACCCCCGAGCTTCATCACAGCCGAGGTTACCGATGGTACGAATGTTACGGTGGAATGGCAAGGCAACAACGAACGTTACGAACTTTTGTATAGCCGTTATGGTGACAGCACAACAGATACTATCACCAATATCAGTGAAACGTCAGTAGACATTGAAAATATGCAGGACGGTGTATATGAATTTTGGGTTAGAGGAGTAAACCCTACAACAGGAGAAATGACAGCATGGGCTTTCTCAAACACACTGATTGTATATGACGCCAGCAATTACTGCATTGACTACATGAATCTCGATGCCGCTACATGCCGCACATTATCCATCCCAAACGGCCATCCAATAACCCCTAATTATGAAACGGAATCGAACATAATCAAAACCAACGGTAAAGTTGACTATGGATTTCGCAGCAATCGAAGCCGTCACACATTACATTACCTCCCGGAAGAAAAAGACCCAAATACCAATTACCAACTCACTACCACTCCACCAGACGGAAGTGAATTGGCAGCTGTCCGTCTTGGAAACTGGCATGTAGCAGCCCCTCCGGGAGGAACTGCTGCCTATACAGAAGGGGAAGACATCACATACGAAATGAATATTACCCCCGGCTCCAAACAAATTTTATTATTAAAGTATAGTGTTGTCTTAATGGACCCGAATGATGACACTCATACTGACAACGGTAAACCCCGTTTCATCATACAGATATTAGACAGATGGGGCGACATGCTGGATGAAGTCTGCGGCTTTGCTGATTTTTCAGCTGGAGTTAACACAGAAGGTTGGCATAGTACGAAACAGCCAGACATCAACGGAACAATTCGTGATGTATACTATAAGGATTGGACTACATTAGGTATCAATCTCTCTGAATATTCTGGACGTATTCAAATTCGTTTAATGACTTCAGACTGTAATTTAAGCGGTCACTATGGCTATGGATATTTCACCCTCAATTGCCAAGAAGCCACCATTGAAGGAGTTTCTTGTAACGGAGGAGGAGACCAAGGAGTCTCTGCCCCTATCGGCTTCAATTACGAATGGTCTCCCAAATATCCAGACGAAAATGAATGGTGGGAAGATTATAACAATGGAAACAACATTGTATGTACAGACAGAACATTCTTTCCGTCGGAACAAGATACCTGCACATACACCTGTCGCCTGATTTCATTGGAAAACGAAAGCTGTGAATTGGATCTTGATGTTTCATTAATGCCTCTTTTACCACATTCTGACATCTCTGCATTCCACATGCCAGATACGTGTGCCAATCTAGTCAGAATCAACAACAACAGTTATGTGATGCGTGGCAATGAAATGACCAATCAAAAACCGGAGACCTATTATTGGGATTTCGGAGAAGGGGCGGAACCACGTACCTCTCAGTCATCAGCAGAAACTATTTGGGTAAAATATCCACAAGAGGGCGGCATGAAAACCATTACCTTAAAAACCGGTCTGTCAAACGATGAATGTACCGACAGCATCAGTTATGAGTTGTTTGTGCCTGCCATAGGTGACAGAGATACAACCATTTACCGTTATATTTGTCCGAACGGAGGAAGAACCACCTTATTGGGACATACTTTTCGTGAAGCCGTCGATACTATTTTACACACCCAAACAATTGCCGGATGTGACAGCGCAATACATTTGATCGTAGAAGAAATTGAGCACAAAATAATAGAGATGGATACGCTGATCTGCTACGGTGACAGCATTTATCTTGATTACAACGGCATGCCATGGTATTTACCAGGAGAATACCAAACAACACTCAAGGCCGAGGGAGGATGTGACAGCATCACCATCAAGTGTAATCTGAGGAGGATGCCAGAAATGAAATTCAATGTAAGTTACGAACGCAGTAATGAAGCACCCAAATCATTTGACTTGGTCATCGAAGACTTGACTGAAGGCGAAGGGACACGTACCATCGTGCGGGATGGTGACCCCAGCTTATCACTCACGGGCCTGAAACCTGGCACTTACCAATTGACCATGATTGATTCACTGGGCTGTGAAAAAAATATTACATACGATTTAAATCCCCCTCGTGTACAATGCAAGATAGGCGAAATAGGTTTAGTTTGTGGCGATGATGAATACTTCTACCTTCCTTTTGAGGTTCTGGAAGGAGTTGTGGATTTTTGCAGCATTCAATATTCAGATGCAGCAAAAGCAGTCGGATTTACAGATGAAGAAATCATCCCTGAGACTGACATGCTAGAGCTTACTTTGCCACAAACGACTCCTCCTATTCCCATCGACGAATATTCATTTGACCTTATTATAGAAGATTTAAGTTACGACGAGCCTCAAACAGAGAATGTACGCTTTACTTTAAGTTATCCAAGCAGCATCATAGCTCAAAAATGGAACGATGTATTAGCTATCTATAATGAGGACTATAACGGATACAACGATAATTTTGACCAATTCCTATGGTACAAAAATGACCAGGCAATGACAAACGAAACAAATGCCTACATTTATTTGGGAGAAGGTAATGTGTTCGGTGGTTCGGACACCTATTATGTCGAACTCAGAAGGGTGTCAGATGGGAAAGTATTCAGAACTTGTCCTATTACCCCCAAAGCCACTCCCAACAACAGCATTAGCATCTATCCCTCTCCAGCCAGAAGCAGCGCAACAGTTCAACTGACTGGAGTTGACGAAGATGCCGAGGTCAGCATAATTGACATTACAGGAGAAAGTGTTACAACACAAAACATATCTGGTGATGCACCTTATTTTAAAGCTCCACAAAAGCAAGGTATCTACATCGTAAAAGTAAAAACTGCCAATGCGATTGAAAGTTTAAAACTGTTAGTATATTAAATATTATCACATAGAATACTATGAATAAAAAAAGCTTTGTTTTAGCTCTGTTTCTTGGATTTGTTTTTCACACATGGTCGGAGAACGTCTACATTTGTGATTTCGAGAATCCTGCTCAATGGCCAGCATGGCAAACACTCCAAAGCCGTAATGCCCCCAATACCCAATGGTTTATTGGAGATGCAGAACGAACATATGGGACTACATCACTTTATGTGACCAAAGATAATGGACTAACAGCCGATTATGAAAAAAACACCTACGGAATACCAGCCTATGTTCAATTACCTCTTACCGCCGGTAATTACAGAATCAGCTTTGACTGGAAAGCTGATGGTAATGGAGGAAATGACAGACTGTGGGTAGCAGCTGTTCCTAAAGGCAGTGATATACCTGCTGCTGAATTAGGCGGACTACCCAGCATCATTTCCAACAATCTCCTCCATCCTGAATCCTTTAAGGGCAGTGCCCAACAATGGAAAACTGAATATTTGGATATTACACTTGCCAGTGACAGTATGCTACTTTGCTTTTACTGGGAAGTGACAAGTGTCAATGGTACAACGAAGCCAGGAGCTTGCATTGATAATGTTCAAGTAGTACCCAATGAGGCTCCTTACAAGGAACCCAGCGACCTGTTTCCAGAAAACACTGACACTGGATTTTCCTTAAGTTGGACGGGCAACACTCAACAATATGAAGTTCTCGTATATGATGTCAAAACAGGAAGTACCTACTATGAAGTAATGTTTGTTGATGGCAACCAACTGATTATGCCTTATGACATCATTGAAGAAAGTGCCTTTAAATTCAGGGTACGTCCCATCACAGATGATACTATACCGGGTTTATGGACAGAAACGAGGGTTGTTATGGTATATGATCCGGAAAGCAGATGCTTTGACTACATGAACTTTTACCTACCCAATGTCAAATGCACTTACGGACCGTTCAATCAGCCCGACTCCGCTGTCGGAGTTGTTGACAACGGTTACACAGAAATGAGCAGCCGTCATACCATACACTACATGGGCGAAATCGATCCACGTACCTTAACAGGACGTAATCAATTGAGCACATTACCGCCTGGAGAGACATTGGCATCTGTCCGTTTAGGCGGTGAATGGCGCGTTTATGGCGGTAACATTGCACAATCCATCACTTATACAATACCCATCACGGAAGGTATTGGCTTGATTGAGTTCCAGTATGCCGTCGTCGCACAAAGCGGTGGTCATGATTCCAATGACCAACCCCGGTTTACATTGGAAATCTATGATGCGAATGGCACACAATTAGGAGAGTGCATGCGCGCGGACTTCCGACCACCGAGAGATGATAGCGATTGGCAAAGTCAGGGAGGTGAAAGCAGTGGATGGTACAAGGCAGATGTTTTACTGACCAATTTCAAAGATGTCTATTGGAGAGACTGGACCTTGGTAGCCTTCAATGTTGAAGAATATGTAGGGTCAAGCATCCAAATCAAAATAACCAACCGCGCATGCGCATTGGGTGAGCACTGGGGATACATTTACTTTACATTGGGGTGCGCCGATGGCAAATTACAACGCTCTGGCTGTGAAGATCCCAACAACCAGTATCTGATTGCACCAGATGGATTTGATTACGAATGGGAACGCCCGTTTGATTATGATAAACCTACCGGACCATGGTATGATGGACAGGATGTATATGCACGAGAGCTATATGTTGCTCCCAACGACACCAATACCTACACCTGTTACGTAATGCCCAAAAACAACCCACGCTGCTATTTCACATTGACCGCATCAGGTATACGCCAATTACCAAAGGCTGATGCAGAATATGAACATACGCCACATGACTGTATAAACGAGGTCACTTTTACCAGCAAGAGTGCCGTAATTGGCAGCTATACGACCGAAGACGGAATCTCCGTTGACACCGTTATTGGTCCTTGCGATCTGAGGTGGATGTTTGGAGAAAATGGAGAATTCGGCGTCTCTACAGAGATTTCACCCAAAGTGGAATTCCCCAAAGAAGGAGGCACATTCCCCGTATACCTTGTGGCCACCATGCCAGATTCAGAGGATGAATGCTCCGATGTATATGAATTCAATGTAACCGTCCCATCCATAGAGGAATCTGAACACATCACAAAAAAACAGGTGTGCGATGGTCTGGAGATTACCTTTGAAGACAGTACCTACACCATCAGCCAGGACACCACCATACAAGTGGTATATGAAGCTTTTGGCGGATGTGACAGCATACGGACACTGGAAGTTACAATGATTGACCCGGATACTATCTGTATGGGCGACAGCTACAACTTCTATGGCAACACATACACCGAAGCAGGAACATATACCTACAGGGCAAAAGGAACAGAAGCAGATGGATGCGACAGTATCGATTACGAACTATGCCTTGTCGTACTTGACACGCTGGATATGGAGATTGGAATCCCTATCAATGAATCGTGCAATGCAACCGACCGAAAAATACTTGTTCCTTACACCCTACTAGCGGGTGTCGCCACGGTATTCGACGTTAGGTTTGATGACGAAGCACATGCTCAAGGGTTTACAGACATGGAAGGCCTGCCTGTACAATCTGCAGAAAACGTAACGTTCAATATCAGCAACAATGCCTTGCCAGACCGTTACATGGCAACATTCACCTTCTACAATGAATATGCCTGCGGCGACAAGACATTTGTAGTACCGCTTGATGTGTATTATCCGGCTGAAGTTCTGACTCATCGATGGGATGATGTACTTGCTATTAGAAACGAGAATTATAACAATCCCAATGGAGAAGGTTACAAATTTACTGCATTCCAATGGTACAAGGATGGACAACCTCTGGAAGGGGAAACCAAATCATATTTGTACTTGCCTAATGAAAAATTAGACCCCAACACAGATTATCAGGTAGCTTTAACACGTGAAGGCTCTACGGAAAGCATACTCAGCTGTCCAGCTGTATTTACAATCACGGAAAATGACAAGAACGTAACAGTTGAACTTCAAACCAGCTATTCTCAACAATCATCCAGCGGAATGCCTATGCATATTTATGCAAGCCAACCTGTAAATGGAACCGCTACAGTATATAACATGTTTGGACTAGCAATCAGCAGTACAAAAGTGACTGAAGGAGAATACGAACTTCCTATGCCGCCAACAACGGGCGTGTACATTGTGAAAACCGTTTTGCAAGATACGAACAGCAACACCTATGAACAAACAGAACGCATCATTATACAATAATAAGTATAATTACTAAACGCCAAGAGGCAGATTTCTTCCCGGAATCTGCCTCTATTATTTCATGGCATCTCAACGAGCTACATTCTTACACATCATACACAAGTTTAATAAGAATAAAAAGGAGGACAACTAATCTTTAGTATAATTGGTCAAATAATGGCTTTGCAGTACCTTTGCAAAAAAATTTGAAGGCCAATATTCAACTACCTCTTGTGGCACCTATAGCCTATGTGAAGTTAAGGAACCACAGAGAACAATTGAAAATCATAAATTCCTTTGCGTTTGTACTTGAAGACAGCACTACGCATACGGAAGGTAGATGCAGATGCAAATAAGCAACAAGAAAACTGATGGCCTCTGATTTGCATGTAAGAATAATAAGTATAGAAAAGATTGTGTTATGGAAAAAAAGCAGAAGATTAACAAAGTGGAAGTACGTAATTTGCACATCGAAGATTACCAACAGCTTTCACAATCATTCAAGCGTGTCTATGCAGACAAAGACGTATTCTGGACACACGAGCAAATAGAAAAACTTATCAACATATTCCCTGAAGGTCAGGTGGTGACAGTGGTCGACAACCGGATTGTTGGATGTGCCTTATCCATCATCGTCGACTATGATTTGGTAAAAGGCGACCACACCTATGCAAAGGTAACAGGCAACGAGACCTTTGACACACATAATCCGGAAGGCAACATCCTTTATGGCATTGAAGTGTTTATACATCCTGACTATCGAGGCCTGCGCTTGGCGCGACGCATGTACGAATACCGCAAGGAATTGTGTGAAAAACTGAACCTCAAGGCTATCATGTTTGGAGGGCGCATACCCAACTACCATAAATACGCCGACAAGATGCGACCCAAAGAATACATTGAAAAAGTGCGCAGCCGGGAGATATATGACCCAGTATTAACATTCCAACTTTCCAATGATTTCCATGTTCGTAGAGTGATGAAAAACTATCTGCCCAACGACGAGGAATCCAAACATTGCGCTACCCTGCTCCAGTGGGACAATATCTATTACCAACCACCCACACAAGAATTTGTTGATAAGAAGACAACAGTACGTGTCGGTCTGGTGCAATGGCAGATGCGTTCCTACAATACACTTGACGATGTGTTTGAACAAGTAGAATTTTTTGTCGATGCCGTTTCTGACTACAAAAGCGACTTCATCCTGTTTCCGGAATATTTCAATGCGCCCCTTATGGCCAAGTACAACCATCTGGGTGAAGCACAATCCATCCGGGAACTGGCACAATATACAAATGCGATGAGAGACAGGTTCATTAACTTGGCCATCAGCTACAATATCAACATTATTACAGGGAGCATGCCTTACATAAAACCGGACGGTGGCTTGTATAATGTCGGTTTTCTTTGCCGACGTGACGGTTCGTATGAAATGTACGAGAAAGTTCACGTTACCCCAGACGAAATAAAAAGTTGGGGCTTAAGCGGAGGTGATATGGTGAAGACGTTTGACACAGACTGTGCTAAAATCGGTGTACTCATCTGTTACGATGTGGAATTTCCCGAACTTTCGCGTATATTGGCCGACCAAGGAATGCAAATATTGTTTGTGCCCTTCCTCACCGATACCCAAAACGGCTATTCACGCGTAAGAGTATGTGCACAGGCCCGCGCCATTGAAAACGAATGTTTCGTAGTTATAGCAGGTAGTGTCGGTAATCTGCCACGCGTTCACAATATGGATATACAGTATGCACAATCTGGAGTATTCACCCCATGCGATTTCGCATTTCCTACAGACGGGAAACGTGCGGAAGCCACACCAAACGCAGAAATGATTCTCATCTCCGACGTGGATCTTGACCTGCTCAGCGAATTGCACACCTATGGCAGCGTCAGAAATCTGCTGGATAGACGACATGACCTATATGAGTTGAAAGTCAAACATTGAACATACTAAAAGAGAGGAAAATAAGACGTAAAAACAGTGGTAAAACACGCACTTGTCCCATTGCCACTTTTTTAGTACCTTTGCAGCCGTATTAGGAGGATAAAAAGATTCAGGTATCAAACCTGTCATACTTACATTTATTTGGATAGTACAGAAAAGAATCTTCATTAATTAATTTATTAACTAAACAAAAACGACTATGGTTTATTCAAGCGAAGTAGAACACATGTGTGTCGTAAAAAAGGGACCTAACCACGGCCCGGCTCCCATACCTGAAGAAGGCAAGTGGGTAAAAGCCAGAGAGATCAAAGACATTTCAGGACTTACACACGGTGTGGGTTGGTGCGCACCTCAACAAGGAGCCTGCAAACTTACATTGAACGTAAAAGACGGCGTAATACAAGAAGCATTGGTAGAAACAATCGGTTGCTCAGGTATGACTCACTCTGCAGCTATGGCATCTGAAATCCTGCCAGGCAAAACCATTCTTGAGGCATTGAACACTGACTTGGTATGCGATGCCATCAATACTGCTATGCGCGAATTGTTCCTTCAAATCGTATACGGACGTACCCAATCAGCTTTCTCTGAAGGCGGTTTGATGGTAGGTGCCGGATTGGAAGACCTTGGTAAAGGTTTGCGCAGCCAAGTAGGAACCATGTATGGTACATTGGCAAAAGGTCCACGTTACTTGGAAATGGCTGAAGGTTACATCAAAACCATTGCTTTGGACAAAAACGACGAAGTATGCGGTTATGAGTTTGTTCACCTTGGCAAGTTCATGGAAGAAATCAAGAAAGGCACTGATGCCAACGAGGCATTGAAGAAAGTAACTGGAACATACGGTCGCTTTACTGAAGAACAAGGTGCAGTTAAACACATTGACCCACGTCACGCTTAAAATAGGAGGAAGAGATTATGATAAGAGAAGTAAAATTCGAATCACAAGAGCGCCGCATCAAACAAATTTTGGCAGCTTTGAACCAATATGGCATTAAAGACATCGAAGAAGCCAATGCCATTTGTGACCAATATGGTCTTGACCCCTATAAAGCATGTGAGGAAACTCAACCTATCTGCTTTGAAAATGCAAAATGGGCTTATGTAGTAGGTACTGCCATCGCTTTGAAGAAAGGTTGCAAAACTGCTGCTGAAGCTGCTGAAGCAATCGGTATCGGTTTGCAGGCATTCTGTATTCCTGGTTCTGTTGCCGATGACCGTAAAGTAGGTATTGGTCACGGTAACTTGGCTGCTATGTTGCTTCGTGAAGAAACCAAATGCTTTGCATTCTTGGCTGGTCACGAATCATTCGCTGCAGCAGAAGGCGCTATCAAGATTGCTGCTAAAGCAGACAAAGTTCGTAAAGAACCATTGCGTTGCATCTTGAACGGTCTTGGTAAAGATGCTGCTCAAATCATCAGCCGTATCAACGGATTTACTTATGTACAAACTGAGTTTGACTATTTCACCGGCGAATTGAAAGTTGTTCGTGAAATCGCTTACTCAGATGGTCCTCGTGCCAAAGTAAAATGCTATGGTGCTGACGACGTACGTGAAGGTGTAGCTATCATGTGGAAAGAAGGCGTTGACGTATCTATTACAGGTAACTCAACCAATCCAACCCGTTTCCAACACCCAGTAGCTGGTACATACAAGAAAGAACGCATCTTGGCAGGTAAGCCTTATTTCTCAGTTGCTTCCGGTGGTGGTACAGGCCGTACATTACACCCAGACAACATGGCTGCTGGTCCTGCTTCTTATGGTATGACTGACACTATGGGTCGTATGCACTCTGACGCACAATTTGCTGGTTCTTCATCAGTTCCTGCACACGTAGAAATGATGGGCTTCCTCGGCATTGGAAACAACCCGATGGTCGGATGTACGGTTGCATGTGCTGTTGACGTTGCACAAGCATTGAACAAGTAATATCATACTAAACCTATAAAAACACACTGTTTTTTATAGAATCATTTTGAAGGCATCCAAAGACTTAAACAGTTTTATGGATGCTTTCATCGTTTCTATACATAAAAAACGACGCTGTTCGATTTTGCATATTTTTCTACAACAAATTCTCACTTATTTATCTTAAATTCCTATCTTTGCCATTTCAAACAAATAAAGACAAAATGGAAAAAATAAGTTATGCGTTAGGCCTCAGTTTAGGCCATAGCCTGCTGAACAGCGGCATCAATAAAATGGATTACAACCAGTTAATGAATGGTATCAAGGATGTTTTGGAAGGCAACCAACCTGCCATGAGCACCCAAGAAGCCCAACAAGTAATAAGCAACTTCTTTGAGGAACAACAAGCCAAAGCTGCAGAAAAGAACATCAGCGAAGGAAAGGCATTTCTGGAAGCTAATGGGAAGCGCCCAGAAGTAACCACTACTGCCAGCGGATTGCAGTATGAAATAATGCAGGAAGGAAAGGGCGAAAAACCTAAAGCTACAGACCGAGTAAAAGTACATTATCATGGCACTTTACTTGACGGCACAGTTTTTGACAGTTCTGTAAACCGTGGAGAACCTGCTACTTTTGGTGTAAACCAAGTGATTGCAGGATGGGTTGAAGCGCTGCAACTGATGCCGGTCGGCTCAAAATGGAAACTTTACATCCCAAGCGAATTGGCCTATGGAGCACATGGTGCCGGACAAAGCATAGCACCTCACTCTACCTTAATATTTGAAGTAGAACTATTAGACATAGAGAAATAATGAAACGACTCATTGCGCTAAGCTTTTGTGTTGTGTTGGCGGGTGTGTTAATGATTGACGCTAAGCCACGTAAACGCACGAAAAAAGAGACTAAAAGCGAATCAAGTGTCCTATTGACTAATTCTACCGATTCCGCAGCTTATTGCTTGGGTGTAGTATTAGGTGCTGATTTGCAGAACATGGTCAAAAACTTTCCCGGAGACAGCATCAACCCACATCTGCTTATGCAAGCCATGCAAAAAGCATTTTTAGGCGATTCCACTGCTATCAGTCTGACTGACGGCCAGAATTATTTGCGCGCCTACACTCAAGCTGTACAAGAAGCAGAGGCAGCCAAACGCAAACAAGAGCAAACCACCTTCCTCACTGAAAATGCCAAACGTCCGGAAGTGGTAAGCTTGCCCAGCGGTTTGCAATATGAAGTACTCATACCGGCTGACGGGCCAAAACCGACAGAGAACTCCACGGTCACCGTTCATTACGAAGGCCGATTGACCGATGGCACCAAATTTGACAGTTCCTATGACCGTAAAGAACCCGCCACTTTCCAACTGACCCGCGTCATCAAAGGTTGGACAGAAGGCGTTCAACTCATGTCGGCTGGTGCAAAATACAAATTCTACGTGCCCTATACACTAGGTTATGGTGAAAGGGGGGCCGGCGGAAAAATACCTCCCTATTCCACTCTTATATTTACAATCGAATTAATTGAATTCAAATAAATTACCAAAAACAAAGACAATGAAAAAGAGTTTGATTTTATGTGCAGGTGCAGCATTGATGTTGGCATCATGCGGAAATTCCTACACTGCCAAAGAAGTAAAGCTGGCTAATGAAACAGACAGTTTGAACTATGCTTTAGGTGTAGCAAACGGTAGCGGCATCAAGCAATATTACATGGCCAACGATTCATTAGGAAAGAACGTAAAAGAATTCGTTCAATTCGTTGAACAGGCTTATAAAGCTGTACCATCTGCCGAAAAAGAAATGTATGATTTGGGCGAAAGCATTGGTATGTCGCTCAAACGTATGGAAGAAAGCGGTTTGGCTGGAATTATTTCCGTCCCTTACAACCACCAATTGGCATTGCAAGGCTTGGTAAATGGTCTCAACCAATATAAAGAAGGTATCAGCGAGGAAGAAGCACGCACTTATTTGCAAGAAGGAATGATGAGTGCACGTGGCGAAATGCCAGATTCACTCACTATGGGTAACGCCAACGCCAAAGTGAAACTTCCAAAAGAAGTGGCAGCTGTAACACTGACCAACAAATACGACAGCTTGAACTACACTTTCGGTTTAGTAAACGGTTATGGTATTTACCAATATTATCTAGCTAGCGATTCCACCAAAGCCAAATACAAAACTTTGATGAAAGGCTTGGAAGCTGGTTGCACATTGGAGAGCGAGCTTAATCCTCAAGTAATTGGCATAGCTAAAAACATCGGCGCTTCTCTGCAGGAACAAGACAAGAAAGGTTTGATGGGTGACAGCACTCTGACCTCTAACTTCGAACTGATTCGTCAAGGTTTAATCAACGGTATGTTGGAAGCCGATATCCAAATGACTGCTGACGAAGCACAAGCCTATTTGAATCAAGTAATGCAAGCTCGTCAAGCAAGAGCTATTGAAGAGCAATATGGTGCTAACCGTGAAGCCGGCGAAAAATTCTTAGCAGAAAATGCAACCAAAGAAGGCATCCAAATCACTGAAAGCGGATTGCAATATGAAATATTGAAAGAAGGAAAAGGTCCGAAACCAACAGCCGAAGACCGTGTAAAAGTACACTATCATGGTACTTTGATTGATGGTACTGTATTCGACAGCTCCGTACAACGTGGTGAACCGGCTACTTTCGGTGTACAACAAGTTATCCCAGGATGGACAGAAGCATTGCAATTGATGCCTGTAGGCTCAAAATGGAAACTCTACATTCCACAAAACCTTGCCTATGGCGACCGTGAAGCCGGTTCAATTCCTCCATTCTCAACACTTATTTTTGAAGTGGAATTGCTCGAAATCGTAAAATAAGAGACATTATATATAAACAAAAACAGCCGTGCATTGCGCGGCTGTTTTTGTTTGTATACACCATATCACTATCTCAATCCATTCAGCAAATCTGCCACTTTCATTCGCTTTTTGCCCGGCAACTGCAATTCCTTCAAATAAAGATAGCCATCGGAAGCGGCAACACGCAAGAAAGTCTTTTTATCCGTTTCCAACGTACCAACGGGCAAATTATGACAAGATGGTTCAGGACGTACTTCATATACCTTCACTATTGAAGGTTCTGACTGGCCCGGTAAAACCAATTCCGTCCATGCAGCAGGATAAGGAGAAAGACCACGCACAAAATTATGCAGGTCATGTACCGTTTTGCTGAAATCCATACGACATGTATCCTTGAAAATCTTTGGTGCAGGCTTAAGGTCATCAACCGCCAATTCGTCTTGTGGTGTCTGAGGCACATTCCCTTCCAAAATTGCATCAACAGTACGTACCACCAATTTAGCTCCCATCATCATTAAGCGGTCATGCACTTCCCCCACATTTTCATTCGGGGCAATCGGAGTCTTCTCTTGAAAAATAACATGACCCGTATCAATTTCATGTTGCAAAAAGAACGTAGTTATACCCGTCTCTGTTTCCCCATTGATTACCGCCCAATTGATAGGCGCGGCCCCTCTATATTGAGGAAGCAGCGACGCATGCAAATTGAACGTTCCCATGGGAGGCATGCTCCATACCACCTGAGGCAACATGCGGAACGCCACCACTATCTGCAAATGGGCATTATAAGAGCGTAGTTCAGTCAGAAACTGTTCATCCTTGAGCTTTTCCGGTTGCAGCAAAGGTAAGTTGTGTTGTAAAGCATATTGCTTGACAGGCGAATATTGCAATTTATGTCCGCGTCCGGCCGGCTTGTCGGGCATCGTAACCACAGCCACCACATTATAGCCATTTTCCACCAAAGCACGAAGAGATTCCACCGCAAAATCGGGTGTACCCATATAGACGATGCGCAAATCTTTCTTTTCCATTCCTCTATTTTATACCAAAATTGAGGTACAAAGGTAGAGATAAATTTTCAATTCATCCGGCTATGGCCTGTTCATGACAAAAGCTATTGAATAATGAAAGTATCTACTCTATCCCATACATACTCATTCCCGGTAGTGACAGATTTCACATAACGGTTAATTTGCATCGTATAAGACGATGCGTCCATTCCCTGCAAAGTAAATTGCATAATAGCTTCACAAATACAATTGGCATCCTCCTCACCCGAAAAATACTCATCCACGATGATATTATCATTGCCATCCATTTTCACCTCACAATAGCCAGCTTTCATACCACAATTCATGTACACATGATGATTTACCTGCAAACTACCATCCTCCAACACATACGTAAGCGTATCTTTCCCATAGGTCAATTCATTTCCATCATTAGCCATCATTACCTCCTCACAAGATAAAAATGACTGTTGCTTAACTTCACATTTCAGTGCCCCCTCTTTCTTTTCGCATGCACAAAATGCCATCAATGGCAACAAGATTACAAAAAGCTTTTTCATATCCTACATTTTAAGGTTAATATATTGTCATAAAATACTATTTGAAGCGCCACTGGCAAATATAGCAAGTATTTTAATAAACACAAAAAATGCACAAAACAAAAAAATATTTGCTTGAAACACATGCCATAAAACCGTTCCTGGAATTATGTTTCATAACTTGTTGAAAACTTTTCAATAGCCATACAGGCAGATTAACAACAGAAAGTTTACCTTTGCAGAGATGAATATGTTGCTATCGGACTATATTGAACAAGCATTGGTAAAGCATGATTGCGCCATTGTTCCGGGTTTGGGCGGTTTTGTAGTCCAACGTGAGAGTGCACGCATTCTGGAAGACAAGGTATTGCCTCCCCACTCCACCGTCGGCTTTAATCCTCTCCTCACACATACAGACGGGCAGCTTGCCGCTGACATCATGCGTGACAAAGAAATCAGCTATAAAGAAGCTGATGCTTTGTTAAACGAATGGGTAAACGAGTGGCAAAGAGTTTTGGAAGCCGGTCGTGCTGTTGATGTGGGAAAGATAGGTACACTCCAACGCCAGCCTGACGGTCACATTGAGTTTTTACCTACTGACATGCATTTCCTACCCGACAATTTGGGCTTATCACCCATTTTCAGGCATAGGAAAGAGTTGACCATTCCCCGCAAACCGTCTATCCTACTCACATACAGCCGCTATGTGGCTGCTTGTGCGGCCTTTGCTTTGTTGCTTTTTGCACCAGGTAACACTCCTACATCCAGCTATGTGGATTATGCCACACTTGACCCAACCATTTGGACCAAACAAATGTTAGCAACTCCTGTTGCTTCTCCTGACACCTGTTCTTTGGAAAACCTTGAAAGTACAACAGGAGCAACAGACAGCATTATACCTCGCCTGGAAACATCAGTTGAAATTACACCCCAAAAAGAAGCAACTGAAGTTTACAAATTTCATCTTATCGTTGCTGCGCTGGACGAAGTATCGGCGGAAAAATACTGTGAGAAGCTCAGAGAGAAGGGACATGACAAAGCACATGTTATCCCCTACAAAAAAGGATTGTACCGCATAGCCATTGCCTCATATGCCCAACGCCAGCAAGCTCTTGATGCCATGGAGACATTGCGCAGCCAAAACAGCAGTTACGCCAAAGCATGGGTATACTGCGAATAAGCCTCCACTATTTTTTACCAACAAGAACAGCCCTTTATTAAACCTTTCATCATTATTCTGGTCTACAAGAAACAGAACACATATTCATGCACCCGGCATTATGGAATTGGAAGAAAAAACACTGATACGTTCCTTGCAAAAAAGCAGTACACGCGAATTTGCCTTTACACAATTGGTCAGAAAATACCAAGAGTCCTTGTACTGGCATATCCGGAAGATGGTAGTAGTGCACGAAGATGCCGACGATGTGTTGCAAAACACCTTTATAAAAGCCTGGAAGGGAATGGACAATTTCAGGGGCGACTCGAAGGTAAGCACGTGGCTATTCAAAATAGCCACCAATGAGACACTCAGTTTTCTAGCACAAAAGAAGCAGAAAGCCTCTATAAACGGAGAAGAATATGAAACCGAATTGATTGCACAACTAAAGGCAGAGAGCTATTTTGATGGAAACGAAGCAGAAAAGAAATTGCAGGAAGCCATTTTGCAGCTCCCAGAAAAGCAACGCCTGGTATTCAACATGAAATACTTCGACGACATGAAATATGAAGAGATGGAAGAAATTTTAGGAACGAGCGTAGGGGCACTGAAAGCGTCTTACCATCATGCAACAAAAAAAATTGCACACTATTTAACAGAAAGCCTTTAAACCTTTTGTATCCCAGCACATCTAATCAAACAGAAAGGAGTTAGACATATGACCCAGGAAGAAAACCAAATCAAAGCAATAGCCGGCAAACGGAATCCCTACAAAGTGCCAGAAGGATATTTCGATCGACGCACATTCCGATTGCCCCACCAATCACAGCCAGCATCTCACAAAAAAAGCAGACTCCACGGCTATCTGATTGGAGCTGCAGCCGCTGCACTTATCCTATTGGTCAGCCTACCCATGATATGGTGGAACCACGAACAAAAAATTCAGGCTCAAGAGGAATATGAACTATATCTCTATTCACAAATGGATGAAAGCACATTTTACGATTTATATTTTACTAATTACTAAACACAAACTATTATGAAAAAAGCATTTATGTTGATTGCCGCACTAATGTTATGCAGCATCGCAGGATTTTCCCAACAAGAAGAATCATTCCGTGCAAAAGGTACACCCAAAGCAAGCGCCGAAGACCTAATGAAAGAAAAATGGAACTTTATTGTAAGCAAAACCCCTCTGAATGAGGAGATAGCCAATAAAGTTTACCCCTATTTCAAAACTTATGAACAGCAATTGTTAGACTCGCAAAAACGCAAGCAAGACCTGCAAAAAGAGTTGCGGACAAAAGAATCCATCAAAGAGGAAGATTATAAAGCAGCTAACGATCAGACTCTACAATTTGAACTGGATAAAGCCAGTGCATTCGATAAATACTACAAAGAACTAGACAAACTATTAACAGACAAAGAATTATACAACTATCTCCGTTCAGAGAGAAGTTTTAAGCGTGAATTGTTCGGTCCACGCCATCGTAGGAATGGTCCCCAACCTCCTATGGGCGAACCCGGCATGCATCCTTGTAAATAAGATTTTTTCTGATTCATTTTGCCGTTTCGGAGAAAAGTCCTATCTTTGCGCTCCGAAACGCATGGTACCTTGACCGAGTGGCTAGGTAGCGGTCTGCAAAACCGTGTACAGCAGTTCGAATCTGCTAGGTACCTCACAAGCCGACAAAAAAGTCGGCTTTTTTATTATAGCCACACAACAGCCATGAACAGTCCTTACAGAAAAATTATCCACATAGACATGGATGCATTTTATGCCTCTGTAGAGCAGCGCGACCAAAGGGAATGGAGAAACAAACCACTGGTTGTAGGACATGACAATGAACGCAGTGTGGTTTCTGCCGCAAGCTACGAAGCACGTCGCTACGGCATACATTCAGCTATGTCCATAGCCAAAGCCAAAGCACTCTGTCACGACCTGATCATAGCTCCTCCACGCATGGATGTGTATAAGCACGTATCACAAGCTGTACATTCCATTTTCCATGATTATACCGATTTGATTGAGCCTCTGTCACTCGATGAAGCTTTCTTAGACGTAACCCATAACAAAAAACAAATGGACCTGGCTGTTGAGATAGCCAAAGAAATAAAAATCCGTATCAAACAGGAACTGGACTTGGTGGCATCTGCCGGGGTCTCCTATAACAAATTTCTAGCAAAAGTTGCCTCTGACTACAGAAAGCCCAACGGACTTTGCACCATTCATCCTTTGCAGGCTTTACAATTTATAGACACCCTACCCATCAAAGCCTTTTGGGGCGTCGGAAAAGTAACCGCTAGAAAAATGGAAGAACTGGGCATACATAACGGCAAAGAATTGCGGGACAAAGGTCTTAACTTTCTACTTCACCATTTCGGTAAAGCAGGCGTCTTATATTACAATTTTGCACGCGGAATAGATCATCGCCCCGTTGAGAGCAATAGAATACGCAAATCAATCGGCTGCGAGCACACATTGGAAAAAGACATTTGCACCAAAGCCTCCATGATTATTGAATTATACCATGTAGCCGTAGAACTGGAAGAGCGCATGAAGCGCCATAACACGAGCGGACATACCTTGACATTAAAAATAAAATTCCATGATTTCAGTACTGTCACACGAAGCATAAGTAGCACAACGGCCATAGCCAGCCTTCAAGCATTGCTCCGCCTAGGCAAAGAACTGCTTAAAGAAATTGACTATACCCACCACCCTGTCCGATTAATTGGACTGAGTGTATCACATCTATCTGATAATATGCAATTGCAACTGGATTTATAACATATTATACCATAGAACAATGAAAAGCCAACTAAAAAGATGGAAGCTATATGTTCTGATTTTTATCGGAACGCTTTGCACTATCATTCTTATATGCAGATGCACAACCCTAAAAGAATTCAACGACAGCAACCTATTGGTCAACAGTGTTTTGGCAGCCATATTGACAGGACTCTTCATTCTCATTGACCAAATCATCAGAAGGCACAAACAATAACGCCAACCGTCCGATGACGAAGGAAACATTTTTCCATAAAAGACGAACATAATTCCCGGTTCAACTGGCATAAAAAAGAATAAAACCACTGCATTGAAGATTTGTCAGAGTACTTGCCAAACAAGAAAAAAAAGCCTACATTTGCCGAGACGAATACTAATGTAGAATGTAATGAAGAACACGCCTCTCTTTTCCAAGGGACAACGGATAGCCATTGTATTGCTGCTTTTTTTGATAGTGGCCATATGGTTGGCAGATTCATTGATAGCACGCTTTGCCACCCCTCCGGAAGCACATCATGAAGAGGCGCTGCTCTTCCAAGCAGAATTGGATAGTTTTTCCGCAAAAATCAAACCAATCAACCGAACCAACTATCAGCACAAAGCCACTTCAACCTATGTTGATTGGGATGCTTATCCAACGCAATACCAATTGCATCAGTTCGACCCAAACAAGGCCGATTCAGCTACATTGGCCGGCTTAGGGCTGTCAGTAAGAGTTGTCCGTAACATATTGCGCTACAGAGAAAAAGGAGGCTATTTTACCCATGCCGAAAAACTAGGTGAAATATACGGCATGCAAGCGGAAAAGTTTGCTGAATTAAAACCTTATATCGTTATTGAGCCACGTCCTACCTCTCCAAAGATATTGGCAGAAAAGAAATCCAACAAAAAGGATACGGTGTTGGAACTCAATTCGGCCGACACAACCGAATTACAATACATCAGAGGCATAGGTAGTTATTATGCCAAGCAGATTGTACGCTACCGCCAACAACTGGGCGGTTACTATAAAGTGGAACAGCTGCGTGAAATCATGGAGCTGGAAGATTCCGCCTATACAGCGATAGCCAAGCATTTCACCGTAGATACCACTCAAATTCAACGCATCAAAGTGAATATGGCCAGTGTAGAACGTCTGAAACGTCATCCGTATATTGACTTCTATGCTGCCCGAAGTATTTACGAAACACGGCGAAACGCTTTCCAATTGAACGGCATCAGCGAGTTGTCAGACAAAGACGGTCTGTCTGCTGACGTATTGGAAAAGCTCCGTCCTTATTTGTCATTTGAACAACGGGAAATGAAAAAATATAATAGATAAACCATTAAATAAAAAGTACTATGCAAAAACGAATTTTGGAATGCGTGCCCAATTTCAGTGAAGGCCGCAACATGGAAATCATCAAGCAAATCACCGACTGCATTGAGGCCGTAGAAGGAGTACAACTCTTGAATGTCGATCCGGGAGCTGCTACCAATCGTACGGTAGTGACTTTTGTAGGCGAGCCCGAGCAAGTGGTTGAAGCTGCCTTTCAAGCTGTAAAAAAAGCTGGTGAAATCATTGATATGCGCCACCACCATGGCACACACCCCCGTATGGGAGCCACCGACGTATGTCCATTGGTACCTGTGGCAGGCATTACCTTGGAAGAAGCTGCAGAAATGGCTCGTGCTTTGGGCAAACGTATCGGAGAAGAACTGGGTATTCCCGTATATAGCTATGAAGCAGCAGCATTCCGTCCGGAACGCAAGAATTTGGCTGTTTGCCGTAGCGGAGAATATGAAGGATTGAGCAAACGTTTGGACACTGAAAACGGTCGTCCAGACTTTGGTCCATGCCAATTTACAGAAGATGTAGCCCGCACCGGTGCAAGTGCCGTTGGTGCCCGCGACTTCCTGTTGGCTGTCAACTACAACCTGAACACCACTTCTACCCGCCGTGCCAATGCCATTGCATTTGACGTACGCGAAAAGGGACGTCCTGCCCGTGAAGGCAATCCGATTGTCGGCAAAATCAAAAAGGACGAAAACGGCAATACCATCATGATACCGGGTACACTGAAAGGTTGTAAAGCTATTGGTTGGTATATCGACGAATATGGCATTGCACAGGTATCCATGAACATCACAGACATACGCACCACCCCACTTCATGTAGCTTTTGAAGAAGTATGTCGTTGTGCACATAACCGTGGTATCCGCGTTACAGGTACAGAAGTTGTGGGCATGATGCCAAAGAGCGCATTGATTGATGCAGCCAAGTATTTCCTCAAAAAACAAAACCGTTCTTTGGGTATTTCCGAAAGCGAACTGATTAAGATTGCCGTCAAATCCTTAGGTTTGGACGACTTGAAACCATTTAACCCGCAGGAAAAGGTAATTGAATACATGATTGAGGACAAGACTGCCAAACGCCTGATTGACATGACCTGCAAAGGTTTTGCTGAAGAAACGGCCAGTGAATCACCTGCTCCTGGTGGCGGTTCCATTTCCGCCTACATGGGCGCACTGGGTGCCTCTCTCGGTACAATGGTGGCTAACCTTTCATCACACAAAGCCGGCTGGGACGAACGTTGGGAATATTTCTCCAACTGGGCAGAACAAGGTCAACAAATCATGAGCGAGTTGCTTCATTTGGTCGATGAAGACACAGCTGCCTTCAACAAAATCATGGACGTATTTGCCATGCCAAAAGGTACTGACGAAGAAAAAGCCGCCCGTTCTGCTGCATTGCAGGAAGCCACTTTATATGCCACACAAGTACCTTTACAGACTGTAAAGACTGTTGCACGCGTATTCCCATTGGTGAAGGCTATGGCAGAAGAAGGCAATCCTAACTCCGTATCAGATGCCGGTGTTGGTGCATTGGCAGCCCGTTCAGCCGTAATGGGTGCATTGCTCAACGTGAAAATCAATGCCGGTGGTTTGAAAGACCGTGCCGTAGCAGAACAACTGGTGAAAGAAGCTGAAGAAATTGCCGCCAAGGCTCAAGCAGAAGAAACAGAAATATTGAACATTGTTAATTCAAAAATACAATAGAAATGACAGATTTTCAGAAAGATATATGTGCGGGAATACCAGATGTATTGCCCCCCAAGAAAGCCTATGACAAGGACATCAACCATGCGCCCAAGCGTAAAGACATTTTGAATAAAGAAGAAAAACGTCTGGCTCTCAAAAACGCATTACGCTATTTCCCAGCCCATCTGCATGCAGAACTGGCACCGGAATTTGCTGAAGAACTGGAAAAATACGGCCGTATCTACATGTACCGCTTTCGTCCGGACTATGAAATGTATGCCCGTCCGATTGACGAATATCCCTGCCGCTCCAAGCAGGCAGCCGCTATCATGTTGATGATTAACAACAACCTGGACAAGGCTGTGGCCCAACATCCACACGAACTGATTACCTATGGCGGTAATGGTGCCGTGTTCCAAAACTGGGCACAATACAGACTGACCATGAAATATCTGTCAGAAATGACCGATGAGCAAACGCTGGTTATGTATTCCGGCCATCCAATGGGATTGTTCCCATCACACAAGGACGCTCCACGTGTGATTGTTACCAACGGTATGGTGATACCCAACTATTCCAAACAGGATGACTGGGAACGCTTCAATGCACTGGGCGTATCACAATACGGCCAAATGACGGCCGGTTCATACATGTACATTGGTCCGCAAGGCATCGTACACGGTACTACCATCACAGTGATGAATGCCGGTCGTAAACAATTGAAACCGGGAGAAACTGATTTGAGAGGCAAACTGTTCGTATCATCCGGTTTGGGAGGCATGTCAGGAGCTCAGCCCAAAGCAGGCGTTATCTCCGGTGTGGTAAGTGTCATTGCCGAAATTAACCCTAAAGCAGCCGAAAAGCGTCATGCACAAGGTTGGGTGGACGAAATACACAAAGACCTTGATGAACTGATACCACGTATCCGTAAGGCATGTGCAGCCAAAGAAGTTGTTTCTTTGGCTTACGAAGGAAATATTGTTGACTTGTGGGAACGTCTGGTAAAAGAAGATATCCATGTAGATTTAGGTTCTGACCAAACCTCATTGCACAACCCATGGGCAGGCGGTTATTATCCTGTTGGATACAGCTATGAAGAATCCAACCGCATGATGGCAGAAGAGCCCGAACGCTTCCATGAAGCCGTACGCGCATCCTTACGCCGTCAGATAGCCGCTATCAATAAGCTGGCTGACAAAGGCATGTATTTCTTCGACTACGGTAACGCCTTCCTGTTGGAATCATCCCGTGCAGGAGCAGATGTAATGCGTCCGGACGGACGCTTCCGCTATCCGTCTTACGTGCAGGACATCATGGGACCGATGTTCTTCGACTATGGATTTGGTCCATTCCGTTGGGTATGTACCTCCGGCAAGCCGGAAGATTTGGCCACTACCGACCGCATAGCCGCTGAAGTATTGGAAGAAATCCGCAAGAACGCTCCGGCAGAAATCTGCGGACAATTAGACGACAACATCCACTGGATTAAGGAAGCTGGCAAGAACCACCTCGTAGTAGGTTCACAAGCCCGTATTCTCTATGCCGATTCAGAAGGCCGTATCAAGATTGCCAAAGCATTCAACGATGCCATTGCCCGTGGTGAAATCAGCGCACCAATTGTATTGGGCCGCGACCACCACGACGTTTCCGGTACCGACTCACCTTATCGTGAAACCTCCAACATCTACGATGGTTCTGCCTTTACTGCCGACATGGCCATACAGAACGTTATCGGCGACTCGTTCAGAGGTGCCACATGGGTATCCATCCACAACGGTGGTGGCGTAGGTTGGGGCGAAGTAATCAACGGTGGTTTCGGTATGGTGATTGACGGTTCACCCGATTCGGAACGCCGCTTGAAATCCATGTTGCTGTGGGACGTAAACAACGGTATCGCCCGTCGCAGCTGGGCCCGCAATGAAGGTGCCATGCACGCCATCCAACGTGAAATGGAGCGTACACCAGGCTTGAAAGTCACCATGCCTAACATAGCAGATGACGCATTAATTTCAGAAATCATCAAATAAAACAAAGAAAAATGGAAATACATCATATCAGTCCAGAACATTTGAGCATTGAGCGTGTACACGCTATTCTCAAGAACAACATGCAATTGGCTTTGTCGGACGAAGCCGTACACCGCATTAAGGCATGCCGTGAATATTTGGACAACAAAATGGCTACCCAGAAAGAACCTATCTATGGTGTTACCACCGGATTCGGTTCCTTATGCAACATCAGTGTCGGTAAGGACGAATTGTCACAACTACAGAAAAACCTGGTCATGTCACACGCCTGCGGTACAGGCGACGAAGTGCCACAAGAAATCGTGCGCCTGATTGTATTGCTGAAAATCCAATCTTTGTCTTACGGCTACTCCGGCGTGCAATTGGTTACCGTGCAACGTTTGGTGGATATGTTCAACAACAATGTATTGCCAGCCGTTTACCAACAAGGTTCACTTGGTGCATCAGGCGACTTGGCACCATTGGCCCACATGAGCCTTCCACTCTTAGGTCTTGGCGAAGTATATTACGAAGGCAAAAAGCAACCTGCCGCTGACGTGTGTGCACGCTTCGGTTGGGAACCAATCACCCTTCAATCCAAAGAAGGTCTGGCTCTGTTGAACGGAACCCAGTTCATGAGCGCCTTTGCCGTATGGTCATTGATTAAAGCAGAAGAACTGAGCAAAGCAGCCGACCATATCGGTGCTGTTTCATTGGATGCTTACGACGGACGTATCGAACCGTTTACAGAAGCCGTGCATGTAGTACGTCCTCACAACGGACAATTGGCTACAGCCGCCAATATCCGCAAACTGATGGAAGGTAGCGAAATCATCAAACAGCACAAGCAACATGTGCAAGACCCCTACTCTTTCCGCTGCATGCCACAAGTACATGGTGCATCTAAGGACGCCATCGCTTACGTAAAATCTGTGGTAACCACAGAAATAAACAGTGCGACCGACAACCCGACCGTTATTCCGGAAGAAGACATGATTATTTCAGCCGGCAACTTCCACGGACAACCTTTGGCCATTGTTATGGACTTCTTGTCTATTGCCTTGGCAGAATTGGGCAGCATCTCCGTGCAACGTATCAACCAGCTGATTTCCGGCAAACGCGGTTTGCCAAGTTTCCTTGTTGCCAAACCAGGATTGAACAGCGGTTTCATGATTCCGCAATACACCGCCGCATCCATTGTTAGCCAGAGCAAACAGCTCTGTATGCCTGCATCGGTTGACAGCATCGAATCATCACAAGGTCAGGAAGACCACGTAAGTATGGGTGCCAACGCCGCTACCAAGCTGTATCGTGTAGCCTTGAATACCGAACGCGTATTGGGTATTGAATTGTTCAACGCCGCCCAAGCATTGGAATTCCGCCGTCCGTTGAAGTCATCACCTGCCATCGAAGGATTGGTTGCCAAATACCGCAAAGTCGTTCCGTTCATTGACAACGACCGTGTGATGTACCCGCTTATCGACGCTTCCATCCACTTTGTGCGTGAAGAGTTTGACACCCTTTAATCCAGTCACTCATGGAACAAACATTGATAACCAACATAGGCATGCTTATCGGGATAACCGATAAGCCCCGCCTGTGCGGTGCAGAAATGGGTGATTTGCACCCCATTGAAAACGCCTATCTGCTGATAGGAAACGGCAAAATAGCCGCTTTCGGCAAGATGGCTGATGCTCCTCAAAACATCGACCATGTGGTAGATGCCAAAGGAGGCGTAGTGATGCCATCCTTCTGCGATTCCCACACCCATATTGTATATGCCGGCAGCCGTGAACAGGAATTCATCGACAAGATGAAAGGTCTGTCTTACGAAGAAATCGCCAAACGTGGTGGGGGTATCTTGAATTCCGCCCAACGTCTGCGCAATACACCTGAGGAAGAATTGTACAGACAATCAGCTGCGCGCTTGGAAGAGGTGATGCTAAAAGGTACGGGTACCATTGAAATCAAAAGTGGATACGGCCTCAACGTTGATTCTGAGCTCAAGATGCTGCGCGTTATCCGCCGCATGAAAGAAGAATATCCGGTCATTATCAAATCGACCTTGCTGGGCGCACATGGTGTACCTGCCGAATACAAGGGTCGCCAAGATGAATATGTTGACTTGGTATGCAAGGAAATGATACCGCTGGCTGCCAAAGAAAATTTGGCCGATTTCATTGACGTGTTCTGCGACAAAGGTTTCTTCACCGTGGAAGATACAGACAAAATATTGAATGCCGCCGCCAAATATGGTATGCGTCCGAAAATCCATGCCAACGAACTGGACAACTCCGGAGGTGTGCAAATAGGCATACAGCACCATGCCTTGTCGGTTGACCATCTGGAACGTGCCGGGCTGGAGGAAATAGCCGCCTTGAAAGCATCGGAAACCATGCCTACCGCCCTGCCAGGTGCATCGTTCTTCCTGAACATGCCTTATGCCTTGACCCGCCAAATGGTAGATGAAGGTTTGTCTGTTGCATTGGCTTCTGACTATAACCCCGGTTCATCACCTAGCGGCGACATGCGATTTGTTGTGTCATTGGCTTGCATCAACATGCACCTGTTGCCAGAAGAAGCCATCAACGCAGCCACCATTAACGGAGCATACGCTATGGATGCCCACAGAGAAAGCGGTTCTATCACCGTGGGTAAATGGGCCAATCTGATATTGACCAAACCCGTTTCATCCATTGCATTTATTCCATACGCACACCAAACACCTTATATCGAACAAGTGTTCGTAAAAGGGAAAGCCATTTAAACAGAAAAGAGGAAATCCTTATTAGCCGCAAGCCTTATGAGCAAGAAACTGTTGTTTATACGTTATACGAAAAACGCTGCCATTGAGAATGGCGGTGAGCAAGCCACTAATAAGAATTTCCGCTTACTGGAACGCATTTGGGGAGAAGGAAATGTGGAAACCTATGCCATACACGATGACAGCAAGAAACACACGATTGCAGATTATCTGAAAGGCGTTCTTTTCTTCCCCTTCAATTATTATTTCGGGCTCAGCCCGCGAAGGGTGAAAGCCATTGTAAAGAAAGCCTTCGACTTTGATGCCATCTATATTGACCGAAGTGTTTTCGGCATCATTGCCAAACAATTGAGAAAAAAAGGTTACAAAGGACAGATTGTCTGCTTCTTCCACAATGTCGAAGTGCCTTATTTCAAGTCAAAAATCGGACGTTACCCCTTCCATCAAGTCGTATTGCATTGTGTTGACCAAAACGATGCCTATTGTTGCCGCTATGCCGACAAGATTGTCTGCTTGAACCAGCGTGACGCTGACGAGCTGGAAAAACGCTATGGACGCCGTCCCGATGCCTGCATACCTATTACATTCAAGGATGCTTTGGGCAAAGAAGACTATTCCAACGAGATGACCCGCACCAAACCATTGTGTCTGTTCATCGGCAGCTATTTTACACCCAACAATGAAGGTATAGAATGGTTTATGAAAAATGTCTATCCATATGTGGACATTCAGGTAAAAATCGTTGGAAAGGGCATGAACAAACTGCGGGAACGCTATACCATACCTGCAGAAGCTGAAATCATCAGCGATGCGCCTAACCTCCGCCCCTATTTTGAGGAAGCCGATGTGATGGTACTGCCCATCTTTAGCGGCAGCGGAATGAAAGTAAAGACTTGCGAATCAATGATGTATGGCAAAAACATATTGGGCACTCCCGAAGCCTTTGAAGGCTATGACATGAACTACAGCATGGCGGGAGGATGCTGCCAGACTGCGGAAGAATTTATTGCTGCCCTAAAGGATTTGAGCGAACGTCCCCGTCCCCGCTTCAACAGCTACACACGCCAGACCTACCTTGAGAAATACACGGAAGACGCTGTGTTGGAACAGTATAAAGGATTGTTCTGAGAAATCCTTATGCACGATAGCTGGAAATTTTATCTTCTTTCCATCTATTCCTATCCACAAGTTGTGACTCACACTGGGGCTTCTCATTTAACAAGTCTGCTTCACAACAAACAGAAATCATTATTGTGCAATATATTGCACAAACAGTTGCTTATTTAAAATTAATCACTTAC
Organism: Candidatus Gallipaludibacter merdavium; assembly: GCA_017694875.1. GTDB lineage: Bacteria > Bacteroidota > Bacteroidia > Bacteroidales > Paludibacteraceae > Gallipaludibacter > Gallipaludibacter merdavium. The sequence goes on along the minus strand of JADIMG010000079.1, from coordinate 85,775 downwards.
TTTTGCACAAAAGTGAAATATATTACACTATGACCTATGGCAATCTAATAAAGGAACGAAGGGCAATATTAGGTTTGACCCAACAAGATTTATCCGGCTACACCGGACTAAGCGTCCGTATCATTAAAAGTGTGGAAAGAGAGAACGGGAATCCCTCCTTATCCACTTTGGAAAAGATAGCCTACGTTTTAGGACTTGAAATAATTATGAGAGTAAGGAGAGTGAACGAATGAGACAAGCCAAAGTACTGAACAACAAGATAGTAGCTGGAATATTGACAGAAACTGATGATGGACGTTATATTTTCAAATATGATGACACTTATCTTGTCCAATCCACACTTCCCGCCATATCACTGGCTTTTCCGAAGCGTAAGGAAGCATACGTTTCGAATGAACTGTTTCCATTCTTCTTTAACATGCTTTCAGAAGGAGCCAACAAGACCATCCAGTGCAGCACCCTTAAAATTGACGAAAAGGACGCTTTCGGTCTTCTTCTCGCAACCACCCAACATGACACAATAGGCGCAATAACGATTCAGAAATTATGATAACCATCCACGCATGCCCCGGCACTCTTGCTGCAGGATATGACACCTATAGCCCTCAATGCCTGCGAAAAGTATTCGATGGCAAGAAAGTCAGCCATCTGCTTGATTTCAATCTTGACGACAATGTTGAAGAAATCACATCTGCCATCAATAGGATATCCATATCAGGCGTACAGGAAAAACTATCCGCCATTGTTCAAAACGGGAAAATACAGTTAACTCCCGTAGGCGAATCTGGTCGATATATTATCAAACCAGTTCCTGACTATAAACACTTACGTTTCAGACAGCAAATTCCGGCCAACGAACATTTGACCATGCAGATTGCCAGCCAGGTATATAAAATCAAGACAGCAGAAAATGCCCTTATCTTTTTTTCCAATGGAGAAGCAGCTTACATCACCAAACGATTTGACTATGCACCTGATGGCACAAAGATACAACAAGATGACTTTGCCTCACTGGCAAAAAAAACGGAAACGAATTCCGGAAAAGACTTCAAATATGCAGGAAGCTATGAAGATATAGCTATGTTGCTACGCCAAAATGTATCTGCCTGGCAGGTGGAGATGACAAAATTTTTCACACAAGTCGTATTCAATTATCTATTTGGTAATGGCGATGCCCATTTAAAGAATTTTTCTCTTCAGGCTACCCGCAACGGCGATTATGTACTGACACCGGCCTACGACCTGATGAATACATCTATCCATGTTAAGGACGAAGATTTCGCCTTGCGGGATGGTTTGATTCCTCAGAGTGAATATTCTGAAATATATATCCATACAGGACATCCATGCAAAGAAGACTTCATTACATTTGGGAAACGAATAGGTGTCTTAGATCGAAAGATTATTTCTATCATTGAAATGTTTGCTACTGAGCATCCCAAAATTGATGAACTGATTGGAAATTCATTCTTGGATGACAAGACCAAACGGATGTACAAACAATCCTATCATGAACGGTTGAGAAGATTTCAAAGAAGTGATAATTAAAACTTTGCCAATTGAGTCAATCACACAGATTATTCATAAAAGCGAGACAAGAATATAACGAATTTACATGTCGTTATATTCTTGTCTAACACTCAATGATAATCTTTGATTTTAGATAAGACCTATTTCACCATGCGCTTTATTGCCAAAAAGATTTTACTAAATTTGATGATTGGCTGACCAAGATAGGTAGAGGTGGTAAATCCATTCTCCATAGCCCATGCCACCACCTCATTGCGGACATCTGCGGGATAATAGACTGTCAAAAGCTTTTGCTTTAACAATTCATCCCATAAACATTGTGAAACAGCCAACTGCTGCACATCACTCACACGGCTAATGCCCAATGCCATACAGACCACGCTTTGCACCAGTTCGCCCATATCCACGACAACATCAGCCTGCAAAGCCTGTCTAACACCCTCAGCAAACCTTTTCATATTCAGCAAATCATAGGTCACGCCCAGCTCTTTTATGCTTGCCAACTCAGCCAGGGCACATTCATTCAGTTCCGCATCAACTCCCAGCTGCTTCAGCCCCCATATAGTTTGAAATTCAAGGGTTTCTACTGCTGTCTTTTGCATGAGGGCGGCTTTTCTTTTGGGGTCATTTTTTTTCTTCATAGCATACATTATTTGAAAACAGCTGCAAAATTATTCCACAGGTATGCAGAAGCACTGCACAGCAAATAAAAAAATATAATATTTTATACTTTAATTGGAGATAGATGGATTCTTACATGGAAATTAAGTAGCTTTGTTCTATAAACAAAAAAACAACACCATGATCAGCAAAACATTCAACCGTTACATCTGGCTGCTAAATACCCTATTGCAGCGAAAAAGGATGACCTTTGAGGAGATCAGCAACAAATGGAGCAACAGTTCCCTTGGAGAAGGAAGTCCACTCGCATTAAGAACATTTCATGCCCACCGTGAAGCTATAGCTGAACTATTTGGCGTGGAAATCAAATGTGATACCTCCACCTATGAATATTACATTCCCTCCACCGAGAGTTTACGGAATGACAAGATGCGCCAATGGTTACTGAATTCATTTACCCTTTCCAATATGATTGAAGTCGGTCATAACATGAAGGAGCGCATACTTTTTGAAGACATTCCACAAGGTACGGAATATTTGCAGACAGTAATAGAAGCCATGCAAGAGAATGTGGAATTGCAGATGGATTACCAACCTTATTATGGACATCGGGCGACCTACCACATGCATCCCTATGCAATGAAAGTTTATCACCAACGCTGGTATGTCGTCGGATTGTTGAAAGAGAAAAATGCTATCCGCAACATTGCCCTTGACAGAGTATTGGAAATGGAAACTACCAAGACTCCTTTCCTATTGCCCGACGATTTTGATGCTGAAACCTATTACGCCAACACCGTTGGCATTTTCGTCAACGAGCAGCTGCAACCACAAAAAGTATTATTGAGAGCATACGGCATACAGGTAGAATATATACGAAGTGTACCCCTGCATTCCAGTCAAAAAGAAATTGCCACCAAATATCAAGTATATAGCGATTTTCAATACAAATTATGCCTTACGCCAGAACTTACCAGTCAGTTGCTGGCCATGGGCGAAAATGTAGAGGTACTTGAACCACAAGAATTACGGGAAACATTGTATAACAGCATCAAGAAAATGCAAGAAAGGTACATGGAGAATGTTAAAAGATAGTCAAAACAAGGAAGGTATGCGGTGATTCTGCACAAGCTGACTACTTTTTTGCCCCTAATTCAAGAGTTCATTCGTATAATATATAAAGCATCTAAAATTTACAAACATGGAAGAAAGCCGCAACAACACGAGCAACTACCGCACCCTTTCACAATTGGAGACATTCATGAAAGAAAATGGCATTGAACGACATTTGACATTTAAACAAGAAATGGCACTGATGGAACGCATACATAAAAGCGATGAAGAAGCCTTTCAAGAACTCAAGAAAGGCAACTCTATTTTGGTGATGATGGGTGCATGGATTAATCATAGAATTGCTCTAAAACAAAATCTGGATTACCCAAAGTTACTGGAAGAGTTACTAAACGCAGGTTATGCCGGATTAATGGAAGGGTGCAAAAGCAAAAGTCAAGGCATTCTCATGGGTGCTGCGGGCTATGCCGAATTAATGGAAGAATTAAAAGACATTGAAGAGTTAAAGCTGAGCAGAGAACAATCGTCCCTCATTCAAGTAGTGATAGCCTACACAATGAGATATGTCATTGATGCACGCCATGATGCACTTGAACGATATAATCTAAAACACACTAGCAATCAGACTAATACGAGCAAAGAGTGAATGTTGCTTGATTAAAACACCCCAAGCCATAAAATACTAACATATAAAAATAACAGACTAATGAACAAAAAAGAAATTGAAAAACAATGTGGCTACCAGCTACCATCCAACATCGGCTTTACTTTAGAAAACAACCAGCTCGAGGTTGTTATCAGCAACAAATCCCTTGATGAAAACATGCAGGAAGACTCTTCTGCATTTGAAGGATGGATTATTTGCTTAATGGCTATCTTCAAGAATGATGCTACCAATTGCATCAAAAGCGTAAACATTCAGTTCAATGAAACGCCCTCATTTAAAAATTGCTCAGCCAAAGACCTCCAATTCTATTATCGTCTCTACAAAGCCCAAAAGAATTACGGTTGGACAATAGAAGCATGTGACAAAATAGAGGAAATCACTTCATGGAAAGACAAAAGTATAGTATTGACCACAGCATCAGCCGAAGCTCAAAAGGAAGCCGCAAACATTGAGGCCAAACTCGAACGTATCTTTATTGAGAATCATTCTAATGGAAAAAGAAAAATATACCAACAATTGCCATTAGGTTTATTCAACAATAGCGTTGCCAAGAAGAACCGTTTGTTACCTACATCCTACCTTGATATGTGGGAGATTGACAATAACACCTTAAAACTTTATGAACTCAAAGCGAAAAGGAATACAAAAGTGGGTATTTTATCGGAACTAATATACTATACAAATATCATTGAGGATTTTATCTATGGAAACTATGAATTCACAAAGAGCAAAAGGGATTATCGGGGCATCGATAAGTTAAAAGAATGTCAAAAAGAGAAATGTATCAAGAAAATTCAAGGCATTTTCCTAACTGATGGCCTTCACCCGATGATTGCGAACAACAAGGAAGTTATTTTAGAAATACTGAACAATCGAAAAAATACTACTACTTTGGATATCATTTTCTCGTTTGAAGAAAAACAAGGATTATTTATCCGTTTACAGCGATTTCAAAGAAAAAGAAAGAGCGCGTCATGAAGCGCTTCTCTGTTCGGACAATAATGTTTTCCCCGCTGAAGTAAGAGGAGGCGGATGGTATAAAGACAAGAAACGTTCTTTTTGCCTACAAAAAGGTCAGGAATATTTCAATTTGTATGAAGAAATACGCGATGATGTGAAGTATTATTTTGAGACCGAACACATTGCATTTTGGGGAAATGAACGAGAAGTGCCCAATCATACATTGTCATCGCAGGTAGCTTGCTTAAACCATTTGTTTGCTATTAGAAATGACCCAGAGACCGTTCTAGGAATAGCAAAAGCAATAACCGGACGGGGTGATATCATAGGAATGAAGAAAGTTGACTGTGACCAAAAGCCACAATATATAGCCTTTGAAGTTGTATCGAAAGACGACCATTTGAACGAAAACAGCACTCCGAATCGTGGCGCATTTTGCACATCCATAGATGCAGTGATGCTTGCAGATTTGAAAGGAGGAGGAACCCTGTTGATAATGATAGAATGGAAATACACAGAATCATACAGCAGCAATGACAAGTCAAAAGAATCAGACCCCGACAGACCCATGCAGCCAGAAGCGAAAGGCATTGAAAGATTGAAGCGATATTGCCAACTAATTACAAATTCCGAATATTTGGAGTCCATTTCCATTGATGATACTACTTGTGAAAACGAACTTGAACTTAACGAGGATATTTTGCCTTATCGCGGCTCCATTTATTTTCAAGAACCCTATTATCAACTTATGCGTCAAACATTATGGGCAGAACAAATGATAAAGTATCAATCGTCGGAAAAAATCAAAGCCACTGAATTTATGCATATCCATGTTATCCCCGCAGGGAACAAAGAGTTATTAAATACTGGCTTCGATGGTGAACAATCCGAAAATGCCATGTGCGAATCATGGAAAAAACAACTGAAAAAAGACATTTACAAATGGGTTGACCCACAAAAAATCAGGAATGTCCTAAAAGAAAAAGACGAGAAACTATATGACTATCTTTGCAAACGCTATGGTAATCAATAGTCTTTCATCAATAGCAGGCTAAGTCCTGCTATTGCTTTTTCGCTTTAAAACAGATAACTTTGCGCAATAGGGACATCAAAAATTATACAAAATGGGATTAAAAACAGCTCTGGAGAATTTTTCTCTGTGTAAGATATTGTCAGAAAAGGATGGCACAAACAAACTGCTAGAAGAACTAAAAAAACTTGCAAACAGTTTCCTCTGTGGGGGATACATTAGCGTAAAAGACGGCAATGGAAAGGAAGTATATCGCATCTTCCTTCACACAATTGAATATTATCTTCATCCCGAAGAGGGTTGTGTAATCCCTAATGAAAATAAAATTCAAGATGATATTATGTATCATCGCAACGGAAAAGGCATTGAGGGTGATTATCCCTACCTTCCCATTATGAGTCTTCATGCACATGATTCCGGATACGACATTGCGTTTGAAAACGAAAAAGAAAAGTACCGTGCCAGCGCACTTATCCGTGAATATGTAGTGGTAGATATGAAGAATAAATGTTTTCTGGTATGGGATAAGAGAACAAAAGAAGAGGAAGGACAAAAGTTCATACCATACAAAGAAGACAGAGAAAACAACTCCAGTCCAGTCAATAATCAATCCACCTATCTGAAAAAACTGCTAACCGGATTCTCATTGGAAGAACAGGGCTACCATCCCGTGTGGGTTGACATAAAATGTAAGGGAAAAGTGGCAGATAAGGGTAATAGGCGCAAAGGAATAAGAGAAGACCATTACCCAACATCTTATAATCATGAATGGCAATTTTCCAAAGAATCAAAAGTCTATTCCATTGAAGATTACCTGAAATAATAACTCTATTAAAATACATACGGAAGTATTCTCAATACATCATGATAACGGAGGAAGATAAAGATTTTGTATATGTTTCGGGATGGTTGAAATCTGACTATCCCGAATTATACAATGAACTGATTGAAATACTTAACCGCAACAATGTGGCCCATGGGCTACTTAATAATACCAAAGACTACTGGTGTAGAGACTACATGCCAGTACAATGGGGAGAGAATCAATTTGCGCAATACCAATACAGTCCAGATTATCTTAAAAACAAACAACAATTTAAGACTGATACAGAAAAGGTTACCTCATCGCTGTATCATATGGAGATAAATAAATGTCCACTAATCATTGATGGCGGAAATATGGTTGCCTGTGAAGAAACTTCATCTACAAACGGTCAACCCAAAAGCTATATCATCATGACTGATAAAGTCATGGAGGAAAATCCTCAATATACCCAACCAGATATCGAATCGCTCATAAAGGAATCATTAGGGAGCAAGCAAATAGAGATTGTATGGCTTCCATGGAAACACAGCGATTTATGCGGCCATACTGATGGTATTGTACGATTTGTAGGCTGCAATGACCATGGGAAACCTATTGTAATGACACATTTGTCACTTTACGGGAAAAAACATGCCGAACAAATGCGCTCTATACTTCAAGAGCACTTTGAAGTCAATGAATTAACTGTCAGCGAGAAAAACAATCTTAGCTGGGCATATATCAATTGCCTTCAAACCAAAGATCTCATCATCATTCCAGGCACAGACAATCCCACTACAGACAAAGAAGCCTATGAACAAATCAAAAAGCTATATCCACAATATGCTGACAAAGTCTTCCAGATACAAATGAAATCATTTATCAATACTGGTGGCGGAGCATTGAATTGTTGCACATGGACAATCAAAACATCATTTACAAACGAGAATGATTAAGCTTAGTTTCCAGCAGAAACTGGCAACCATTACAGCAGATGAAGTTCTTTGGCAACACGGCATGCTTCGATGGAATTATTCACTTGCAATTTCTTGAAGATTTCCTGGCGATGGCGACTCACAGTGTGTATGCTGATGGAGAGCATATCGGCAATATGTTTGCTCATCATTCCCTGGTCAATCAAGCGCAACACTTGCTTTTCCCGCGCTGAAAGTATCTTTTCATCATCACGCTCATCCAACTGTATAAGCTGCCCTGTACAGGAATTGATAACCCGATATGAATCCATAGTCATATCCACCATAGGACTGTAAAGGCACAATGCCAACCATAGATTGCTCTCATTGGGAGCTGAAATATAAAACAAACGATGCATGACCCAATACAGATTACCCAAGGCATCCTTCATTCGCAATCGGTTGACCAAGTGAAAATCAGAACGTCTGGAAACGGGCTGCCGCTTTACAAAATGAACGCAATCCAAAACACTACAAAAACACACCATGATGCAAGTATCAGTAAAAATGCGTATTTTTGCAGACTAATCAAGAAACAGACAAAAATTACAAGGTATGAATATTGAAAGTGTATTGACCAATGGCGTAAAAGCGGCTGTTGAAGAACTATATGGAGCCACCGTGTCTGACGGACAAATCCAGATACAGAAAACCAAAAAGGAATTTGAAGGTAATCTGACTGTGGTTATCTTCCCATTTGTAAAGATGGCTCGTAAATCACCCGAAGAAGTGGGTAAGGAAATCGGTAATTATCTGATGGGACATTCCGACTGCGTAAGCAACTTTAATGTAATCAAAGGGTTCCTGAACCTGACCATCCCTGAATCTTTCTGGCTGAAACGTCTCAACGACATAGAACAACAGGCTGATTACGGCAAGACCGCCAGCAAGGAAGACTCACCACTGATGATGGTGGAATATTCCTCACCCAACACGAACAAGCCATTACACTTAGGACATATCAGAAACAACCTTTTGGGCTATAGTATTTCAGAAATACAGAAAGCCAACGGCTGGAAAGTGGTGAAAACCAACATTGTAAACGACAGGGGTATTCATATCTGCAAATCCATGCTGGCCTGGAAACTGTTTGGCAATGGCGAAACCCCAGCCAGCTCCAGCAAGAAGGGCGACCACCTGGTGGGCGACTATTACGTGAAATTTGACCAGGAATACAAGAAACAGATTGCCGAACTGGTTGCCGGAGGTATGGACGAAGAAACAGCCAAACGTGAGGCTCCTTTGATGAAAGAGGCACAACAAATGCTGCTGAAATGGGAGCAAGGCGATAAAGAAGTGCGTGCCTTGTGGAAACAAATGAACGAATGGGTATATGCCGGATTTGATGAAACCTACAAAAAACTGGGAGTTGATTTCGATAAAATCTATTATGAATCCGACACCTATCTGGTAGGAAAGGCGAAAGTGGAAGAAGGATTGGCCAAAGGCTGCTTCTACAAGCGCGCTGATGGCAGTGTATGGGCCGACCTAACCAAGGACGGACTGGATGAAAAACTCCTGCTCCGTAGCGACGGCACCTCAGTATATATGACCCAAGACATAGGAACAGCCAAGCTGCGTTTTGACGACTACCCTATTGACAAGATGGTGTATGTGGTTGGTAATGAGCAAAATTATCACTTCCAAGTACTTTCCATCCTGCTCGACCGCCTCGGATTCAAATGGGGGAAGGAGCTGGTACACTTCTCCTATGGTATGGTGGAACTGCCGGAAGGCAAGATGAAGAGCCGCGAAGGAACCGTTGTAGATGCTGATGACCTGATTGCAGACATGATACAAACTGCCAAAGAAACATCGGAAGAACTGGGTAAACTGGAAGAATGCACCGCAGAAGAAGCTGCCAATGTGGCACGCATCGTCGGTTTGGGTGCGTTGAAATATTTCATACTGAAAGTGGACCCACGCAAGAACATGCTGTTCAATCCAAAGGAATCCATTGACTTCAATGGCAATACAGGTCCGTTTATCCAATATACCTATGCACGTATCCGCTCCGTATTGCGTAAGGCGGCTGCACAAGGCATCCAACCAACAACAGTCAACGAGAATATCGAACTGAGCGAAAAGGAAAGCTATCTGATACAGTTGTTGTGTGATTATCCAGCCATTGTCAAGGAAGCCGGTGAGGAATTCAGTCCTGCCGTCATCGCCAATTATGTATATGACCTGGTGAAGGAATACAACCAGTTCTACCATGATTACACCATCCTCGGTGAGGAAAACGCAGACAAGAAACAGTTCAGAATCACCTTGTCGGCCAATGTTGCCAAAGTAATCAAGAGCGGTATGGCCTTATTGGGTATCGAAGTACCTGAACGCATGTAATCGAGACAAGAAATGGCAGAAGTCAGAATAGACAAATGGCTTTGGGCAGTGCGCGTGTACAAGACACGTAGCATTGCCGCTGAAGCCTGCAAAAAAGGGAAGGTAACTTTCAATGGTTTGCCTGTAAAACCCTCACGTGTAGTGAAAGTGGGCGAAGTCTATTCCGTAAGGCGTTCACCCATTACCTATTCGTTTAAAGTACTGGCCATTGCCAACAACCGCATGGGGGCCAAACTGGCGCCTGAATATATGGAAAATGTAACCACACCCGACCAACTGGAATTGCTTGAACTGAGTCGCATTGCCCAAGCCAACGGACGCGCCAAAGGGACAGGACGACCAACCAAAAAGGAAAGGCGCGACCTGGAAGAATTCATTTCGCCGGACTATTTCGACGAATTCGATTTTGACGAAGAAGAACCAGAAGATTTAGAATAAGAATTATGCTGATAGCCCGCCAACTCAAAAAACAGAATATCGCCGAATATCTGCTCTACATGTGGCAGATTGAAGATATGATACGTGCCCTAAACGGTGATATGTCGGCCATCAAGGAAACCATTGTGGACAAATATCCAGTGGATGACGACACCAGGAAAAGCATCTCTGAATGGTATGAAAGCATGATTGACATGATGAACACGGAAGGGGTTATGCAGAAAGGGCATATTCAGCTGGTCAAAAACACATTGCTGGAACTGGAAGAACTGAATGATTATCTGGTATCCAGCGGCAAGGATGTGGCTTACACGGCCAAACTCTATCAGTTGATACCCTCTCTCGCACTGCTTAAGAGCAAGTCCGACCGCCCAGGAATGTCCAACATTGAGATGTGTTTCATTTTCCTATATGGCTTTCTGCAATTACAACGCCAAAAGAAGAGCATCAGCGAGGACACACAACGCATGCGCGAAGAGGTAAGCAAGCTTTTGGCAATGCTTTCCGCCGATTATACGAAATGGAAAGCCGGGGAACTGGACAAGGAAGAATAAGTCTAGAAACGGAATATGTTGGATTTTGCAGCTATTGATTTTGAAACCGCCAATAATGAAAGGTCGAGCGTTTGCAGTGTTGGTGTTGTCATTGTGCGCAATGGTCAGATAGTGGACAAGATTTACCGCCTTATACGTCCAACACCCAATTATTATTCCTATTTCAACACCCGTGTGCATGGACTTGTGCGTGAGGACACGGAGCATGCGCCCATTTTCCCTGATGTATGGAAAGAAATAGCACCACTGATAGAAGGACTCACCTTGGTCGCCCACAACAGTCCGTTTGATGAAGGATGCCTGAAAGCGGCCTACCGCACCTATCAAATGGACTATCCCGATTACTCATTTCTCTGTACTTGTAGAGCTTCCAGAAGAGCCTTCAAGAACCAACTCTCCAACCACCAACTGCATACAGTTGCTGCTGCATGCAGATATGACCTGACCCAACACCATCATGCATTGGCTGACGCTGAAGCCTGCGCCCAAATTGCCATTAACATCCTATAAAGCACAAAATATCTAAAACAAAAAAACTCTACTATTTTTCTTGTGTAAGAGGATTATTTTTCATATCTTTACACTAGACTAAAAGAAGGTTCTGCTGCAACATATTCACTCCTTGGGAGACAAAGATAACATATTACCTCACCTTAAACGATAGTATTATGAACAAGACCATCCAACAACGTGCGATGAAGCACAGCCTCCTTCTTACAGCTGGCACACTGCTACTTGAATGCCTTGTATCAGAAGTCGTATTACACGACTTTATGATAGTCGTTCCCTATATCCCGATATGGGGACCCTTATGGTGGTTCTTTTATTACGGGACCCTTAAGTACTATTACGGGCAGAAAAATATGTTCTTTGAAAATATAGAGCCCACACAAGAAGCTTATGACGAAGCCAAAGCAAAGTGGAAAAAACACCGCTATTTTCTTTTTTATCAGGCTACGGACATCGGCATAAAACTGTTTGCCTTGGCACTGGTAGTTTATATATTTGCCTATTTGTTTGATTCGGACAACATCACCAGTAGCATTTTCACGGTTATTCTTATAGCCAGTTTATTGGTAGCCAGCATTATAGGGAGAGGCTATTTCATGAAAAAAGCGAACTAAGCTCAAAATAGTTTCGAATAGTGTTTGCCGTTCCAATAAAAAGTCCTATCTTTGCGGTCTGATTTTTGGGCGGAGTCTCTGGCAGAATGGATTGATGGCTGTTACACTCTGCTTTAACCCTTAAATAAGTAATTAACAATGGATTTAATTAAAGTAGCTGAACAAGCTTTCCAGGGTGAAAAGAAAGAATTCCCTGCATTCAAGAGCGGTGACACCATTACAGTATCTTACCGCATTATCGAAGGAAACAAGGAACGTATCCAGGATTTCCGTGGTGACGTTATCCGTATTTCCGGTCACCAAGACAAAAAACGTTTCACCGTACGTAAGATTTCAAACGGCGTAGGTGTAGAACGTATCTTCCCAATGGATTCTCCATACATCGACAGCATTACAGTCAACAAGTATGGTAAAGTTCGCAGAGCTAAATTGTATTACCTCCGCAAAAGAACCGGTAAAAAAGCAAGAATTAAAGAACGCAAGATATAAGCGTTATTCCATTCTAACAGAAAGAGGAAATCTCAAAAAGGTTTCCTCTTTTTGCATGTTTACAGGTCGAAATTTGTACCTTCGGCCGCTTTGATGTATTTTTGCGAAAAGCAATTCCTCTAACAAAGCTATCATTCTACCAACAGGAAAGAGGAAAGCCCCTAACAGACAAAAGCATGCTTATGAAAAAACATTTCGTATTTCTGTCGATGTTGTTGCTCGCCGTCAGCTGTTCAGACCCTACCAATGACATTACACTGGTCAACAGTCCAGAAGGCAATTTTGAATCCTTATGGAAAACCATTGACCAGCAATATTGCTATCTAGGTCAGAAAGGTATCAATTGGGACTCTGTACACACAGCCTATCTGCCTAGAGTGCAGGAATTGGAATCAAAAGACCCTGCATCCAGAGAACTGTTTGACCTTATGGCCGAGATACTCAACCTGCTAAATGATGGACATGTAAACCTATATTCCGATTTTGACGTATCACGTGCCATCGGATGGTATGAGAATTACCCCGAAAATTTCAACAACTCCCTTATTTATTCCGAACGCTATTTGGGGCAGGACTACAAACGTGCTGGAGGATTGTATTACGAAAAAATTGGCGAAGAGAAAGTGGGCTACATACGTTATGACAGTTTTGCTTCTTCCTTCAGTTCGGCCAACCTGTGGCATGTGTTTGACTATTTCAAGGAGTGCGAGGGAGTGATTATTGACGTAAGAAACAACGGAGGTGGAAATCTGAACTATGCCAATTCGCTTGCTTCCGCCTTTTTCACCCAACAAACAACAGTCGGCTATATTCAACACAAGACGGGGCCAGGACACAATGACTTTTCCGAGCCGGAAGCCAGAATCATCAGTCCACACAAATCTTGCCAATGGCAACGCCCCGTGGTAGTCTTGATTAACCGACAATCCTACAGTGCTACCAACGAATTTGCCTGCTCTATGCAATACGCCCCACTTGCCACATTGATGGGAGGTATTAGTGGAGGAGGTGGTGGGATTCCACTATCCTACGAACTGCCCAACGGATGGGTCGTACGCTTCTCGGCAGTACCTATGTATGATGCGGAGATGAACCCTATCGAAGACGGAATAGCACCAGACATTGAAGTGGAATTGACCGATAGCGCTATTGCACAAGGTGAAGACAATATCATTGAAGAAGCTATCCGCCACATAACCAACCAGCAGAAATAAAACGGGAATGATTCATAGAGAGAAACTGAAAGTAACCGAAATGAACAGGCTTTCCACCGAAGCCTATAAAGCAGCAGAAAAAACACCGCTGACAATTGTTCTGGACAATGTAAGGAGCTTACACAACGTGGGTTCCGTATTCCGCACAGCCGATGCTTTTCTGGCGGAAAAGATTTATTTATGCGGCATCACCAGTACGCCCCCCAATGCCGAACTGCACAAGACCGCTTTAGGGGCCGAATTTTCAGTTGATTGGGAATATGCGGAAGACACATTGAAAGTGGTGGAAAGGTTGAAATCAGAAGGCTATATTGTACTGGCTATTGAACAAGCCAAAGGAAGTACGCTATTGGAAGAACTGACACTTGAAAAGGGGAAAAAATATGCCGTTGTATTGGGAAATGAGGTAAAAGGTGTACAACAGTCGATTGTTGACCAGTCTGACCTCTGCGTGGAAATACCGCAATACGGCACCAAACATTCCCTGAATGTAAGTGTAACAGCAGGTATCATTATCTACAAACTCGCTACCACCTTGATGCGTTTCTAATATGCCTGCATTACCCATCATCGAAAGTTGTTTTGACAAAGAACTCGGAAAAATTGTATTCCTATTAAGTCAAGGAAGACAGATACGCATTAAAATCAGTGCCTCTGCCATTTCCGTATATGTTCCCGGGAAACGCTACCTGACAAAAGCCCGGGATTTTTTGAGTGAGAACAAGTCGGTAATTGTCTCCAAACAGAACAAACTCAAAAGCAGAACTCCGTCCGGCAATAGCGTTTATGATGGAATGAAGACGCTATTTTTCACAGTAAGACTCATAGAGGACAAAGAACGCAAAAACTTGTTTTTCAAAAGGAATAATGACATTCTGGAGATATATTATCCGGACAATACAAGCGTAAATGCTATTCAACCTCAACTGATAAGAGGACTGAGCTATTTTCTTCGGAAAGATGCAACAGCCTACCTGCCCCAGCGGTTGGAATTACTGGCAAAGAAACACGGCTTCACGTACAACAAAGTAAGCATACGCAGCAAACATACGTCTTGGGGAAGCTGCACCAGCAAGAAGCACATCAGTTTGTCATTATATCTGCTGCTGGCTCCTGAACCACTGATAGATTATGTGTTGCTGCACGAGTTGTGCCACACCATAGAAATGAACCATGGACCACGTTTCCAGGCATTGCTCAACCAATGTACAAACGGACAAAGTCAAACATTGAAACAAGAACTTAAAAAAATAAGAATACCGACATGATGAATTGGAAACAGCTCATTACCCCCAAACGATTTGGATTGGAAGAATACCACAAGGAAAGTCACGATGCACGCAACGAGTTTCAACGCGACTTTGACCGTCTGATATTCTCATCCTCCTTCCGCCGTCTGCAAAACAAGACACAAGTGTTCCCGCTCCCGGGAAGCATCTTCGTGCACAACCGTCTGACCCACAGTCTGGAAGTGGCCAGTGTCGGACGCTCATTAGGCAGCCGCATCGCCAGCTGCCTGCAAAGCAAAGGAGTAGATAATCCTTACATCAGTGAATTGGGATATATCGTTTCTGCCGCATGCTTGGCGCATGACTTGGGCAACCCCCCCTTCGGCCATTCCGGCGAGAAAGCCATCGGCACATTCTTTTCCGAGGGGAAAGGGCAAAGTCTCAAAGACAAGTTAAGCGACAGGGAATGGGCCGATTGCACCTTATTTGAAGGAAATGCCAATGCCTTCCGTCTGCTCACCCATCAATTTTTAGGTCGCAGAAAAGGTGGTTTTGTTCTTACCTACAGTACATTGGCATCCATCATCAAATATCCATTCGCTTCGACAGAAGCCAAAGGGAAAGCCAAATTCGGTTTCTTCCAGTCAGAAGAAGAAAGCTACTTGAAAATAGCCCGTGAATTGGGCATTGGCCATTCTCCGCTCAACGAACACCAATACATGAGGCACCCACTTGTGTTTCTGGTAGAAGCTGCCGATGACATCTGCTATCAGATTATGGATTTGGAGGATGCCTATAAACTCCGGATTCTTTCCAAGGAAGAAACACGTGACCTAATGATGAATTTCATTCCACAAGAGAAACACGCACGTGTACAGGAAATTTGGAACATGGTTACAGACAACAACGAGCAGATTGCTTATTTGCGTTCTGCCGTTATTGGCAATCTGATTGATGCTTGTGTGGATGCCTTTATTACTCACGAAAACGAAATATTACAAGGTACACTCACCACACCGCTTATCAAGCAAATGCCTCCCATGCTCAAAGAAGCTTATCAGACTTGCGTGGATGTGGCGGTCAAGAAAATCTATTGCTCACAAGAAGTATTGGACGTTGAATTGGCAGGTTATAAAATCATCAGCACCTTGCTGGAAGCATTTATTGCAGCTGCCTTTGAACCCAATCAGGCATATTCCAAACAACTCCTTAACCGGGTACCAGTACAATATGATGTGCACAGTGAAGACAATTATACACGCATCCTGTCTATCTTAGATTATGTATCAGGCATGACAGATATCTATGCACTGGATTTATACCGGAAAATAACAGGTATGAGCCTACCCTCGCTGTAGGATCTTATACGATACATGAAAAGACAGAGGTATCACAACTCACGAAACTACATTTTGCATTTGTCTCTGCATTCGGTTTTCACTATCATTCGATAAAATAGGATGCACCTCAGCAAAGACAAATCACAAAACCTTGTTTTGCATTTGTCTCTGCATTCGGTTTTCACTATCTTTGTCCATTCAAAAGAACTGAGATTATGAAGTTTCTCAAAAGATATTTTATCGGTGATACTTATATCTGGCTTATATATATAGCCTTATGTGCATGGTCAGCCATAGTCATGTTCAGTGCCAGTAGTGCTCTGGCATACAAGGCCAATTCATACATGGATCCAGTAATATCCCACATGTCATTCCTGGCTATCGGCATCGCAATTGTGATGTTGGGGCAAATCATGCCAAGAAATCTGGTCCGTTATGGCGGAATCATTTTATGCTGGATATCTATAGTTATGCTTATTGCAGTATTGTTTATTGGGGTTTCTGACAACAATATCAATGCACGTTGGCTCAATATATTGGGTTTCCAATTTCAGCCATCCGAATTTGGAAAGCTGGCACTCATATTGACACTTGCCCACTACATGAGTACCATACACGACAGCCAGTCGGAAAGCAAAAACTATAAAATTGCCTTCGGATATATCATTTGTATTTGTGGACTGATTGTCTTTACCAACCTCTCCACCGCCATTTTGCTGTTTGCTGTAAGTCTGACCATGATGTTTGTAAGCGGACTACCATTTTTCAAGCGCATTCTATTGCCCATAGTCATTATTGCAGCTATCGGAGTATGCGGCTACTTCATCGTTAAAGTAACGCCTTATGAGAGTATGCCCAGCATCTTACGCCGTTCCTATACATGGGTGGGCCGTATTGACCGCTTTATGGACAAGGAAAACGAAGAGGACAAATACACTGTTACAGACGAAAACATTCAGGAAATATACAGTCAGCTGGCCATTGCCAAAGGTGGTTTGATTGGTGTAGGACCCGGCAACAGTGTTGAACGCGACTTTCTGCCTTTGGCCTATGCCGACTATATCTACGCCATCATTGTGGAGGAATTCGGTTCCATTGGTGGCATTATCATCATTATGTTGTATTTGTCCTTGCTGTTCAGAGCTGGCTATTTGGCTAATAGAATGAAAAACAGCTATGACTCCATTGCCATCATGGGACTGGCATCAATGATTACCTATCAGGCATTGCTCAACATTTGCGTTGCTACGAATACGGGACCTGTAACAGGACAGCCACTTCCGCTCATCAGCCACGGAGGTACATCCATTGTGCTGACCAGTTGCTATTTTGCCATTATCATGTGCTTGCAAAGGCACAACAAATTAGAGGAAGAGGAAGAAAAAGCGGCTACGGAAGATGCACAATTAGTGACCGTACAGGATTTACCAGAGGAAGAAGAATTGCCGACTGAAGAAATACTTGAAGAAAAATAATCAGCAAGGAAACCATTCTAAAAAGGATATTGTATGAAACGTTATTTGATTTCCGGTGGTGGCACCGGTGGCCATATTTTCCCGGCTGTATCCATAGCCAATGCCTTGAAAGCGAAACAACCGGATTGCGAAATACTATTTGTTGGTGCTTTGGGACGGATGGAAATGGAACGTGTTCCAGCAGCCGGATATAAAATCATTGGGTTGCCCATTGCCGGGTTTGACCGCAAGAATTTGCTGAAAAACATTGCCGTGCTTGTGAAGCTGGGGAAAAGCCTGCTAATGGCACGTAAGATTGTAAAAGATTTCCGTCCGGATGTGGCAATCGGCGTAGGCGGATATGCCAGTGGTGCAGCGCTCCGTGCCTCCAACTGGTTAGGTGTTCCAACGGTATTGCAGGAGCAGAATTCCTATGCTGGGGTAACCAACAAACTTTTAGCAAAAAAAGCTTCTATTATCTGTGTAGCCTATCATGGTATGGAACGGTTCTTTCCTGCCGACAAGATATTGCTTACCGGCAATCCCGTCAGGCAAAATCTAATGGATATACCCGCCAAAGCACAAGTGGCCTATGATTATTTTCACTTCACTCCTGAACGGAAAACACTGCTGATAGTAGGAGGAAGTCTTGGTGCCCGTACCATCAACAACAGCGTTATCGGTTCTTTACAGGCTTTAGCGGATGCCGGTATCCAAATCATTTGGCAAACCGGTAAATATTATTTCGAACAAGCAAAAGAAGCCAGCAAAGCCATTAACAATCCCAATCTGCTGGTAACCGATTTTGTCAGCCGCATGGACTATGCCTATTCCATAGCTGACTTGGTCATCTCGCGTGCTGGTGCCAGTTCCATTTCCGAACTATGTCTATTGGGAAAACCGGCTATTCTAGTGCCTTCACCCAATGTAGCAGAAGACCACCAAACCCACAATGCCATGGCATTGGTCAATGAGTCAGCAGCAGTGCTTGTCAAAGATGCGGAAGCCCCACAGAAGCTGATTCCTGAAGCACTGAAGCTTATTGAAGATGACGAGAAATTGGTTGCACTTTCCCAAAACATCTTGAAACTTGCTGAAAAGGATTCTGCTGAACGCATTGCAAATGAAATCATCAAGATAGCTCAATAGCATATCAAACAATCCTATAAAAAATGGACTTTGACAAGTTTTTTCTGTCAAAGTCCGTTTTTTTATATTCTATCTATCTCTATCTTCTGCTACTGCTGGAAGAAGTTCGACTTGAAGATGAACGCGATGTGGATGAAGAAGTACGCTTTGCCGCCTTTGAACTGGACGAAGTAGATGAACTCTTACGCACAGAAGAGGTTGACGTTTGTGCCTTTTTCACCGTTGTTGATGAAGAGCGCTTTGCCGCCCTCGAACTGGACGAAGTAGATGAGCTCTTGCGTACAGATGATGCTGGCGTTTGCACTTTTTTCACCGCTGTAGACGTAGAAGAACGTTTTACCGTCGAGGAGGAGCGTCCAGAAGAACTACCACTCTGTACCTTCGGTGTCGATGTACGAGCAGAAAAAGAGGCGGCCGACGTTGTTCTTCTCACTGTTGTTGCTCCAGAAGTTACCCCTGTAGAGGAAGAAGTGCTCCTGGATGACGAGCTTTGCGCTGACGTACGAGTAGGTGTCGAAGTCCGTTGCGTCGTGCTACTACTTCTCGAAGTAACAGGTGTTGACGTCCGTTGCGTTGTATTCACACGATTGGTAGAAGTACCGGTAGAGGAACTTCTCGTGGAGGTTGATACACGAGAGGGTTGACTCTGTGAAGTGGAACGCGCTTGCACTGCATTTCTTCGTGTATTCTCCAATTCCAATGTTCTTGCATTTCTCACTGATGTATTTCTACGGGAGAAACTGTTCTCCGGGTAACGTACGGCATAATCGTTCCTCGAAACACTCTTACGCATCGTCTCATATCTTGAACTATAATGTGCATCATAACGGAATTCATTATGGTACCTTCTGTTGCAGTTGTAAATATGTGTATGGTATACATTTACTTCTACAATGGGCCTTCTCCTATAATATGTGGGATAATATCCCCAATAGTATGGAGAATGCCATACTGTATAATAAGGTCTCCAAAAATAGCTATAAATAACTGGAACTGATACATAAACCGGTGTAATGATATAGTCAGGCCCATAAATATAAGGGTCGCCTATAAATTGTACAACAACCGTATTGTTTTGTGATTGCTCCAGCATAATGGTCGCAACATCCTGATAAATATCCGGACCAAGTACAGCCTGCAAAACCACTAAACGGGCATTACCTTCAGCTTTTTCGAGCACCCTTATATAATCCACATATCCGTCCTGATTCAAGTCAAGATTAGACAATTGGGCGTTATAGTCATTGATTTTCTGCTCGAATTCCTCCAAAGTGCTGCACTCGGCAAAAATATTGGCTATGGCTCGCAAATCAAGATTTGCACTGATTTCATCACTATTGGCCGTAATGGTAATATCCGAGTTCTGTGCTATGGGTCGGTTGACCGGATAGGAATTCGTTGTTTGCGCAGTCGTTACAATTACTCTATTGGATGGTAGAGGAGTTGAGACTGATACCGGTACAGTTGCCACATAAGCAGAAGAATAACATGCTGTCATTCCCGCTACAAGAAATAAAGACACTATTAAAAGATTCATTGTGCGTTTCATAACTCCTCCTTTTTTCATAAAAATAATCAAGTATCGTGCCATTCCAGTTTAACAAAATCAAATTATCGGAAGTCTATAATATCATGAATCGTGATAATTCCCACAACTAAATCTGACTGTTTCGACTCCGTTACAGCCAGGTTGGTAATATTATTGACATCCATCAGCTCAAGAGCTTCCGTAAACAAAGCATCTTTATGAATATATTTGAATCCTTGTGTCATAAAGTCTTTTGCACACAACTGCTTGATGTTGTCAAAACGCTGTATGGTACGCCTTATATCTCCATCGGTAATGATGCCGACAGCCTTGTCCTGTTCGTTGTACACCAATGCCATTCCTTTGCGTTTATCACTAACGGTATAGATGACATCCTTGAAAGGGGTCGTTTCCAATACTTTGGGAATGTCGGTGCACATCTGGTCTTTTACCCTTGCCAACAACTGTCTGCCCAATGCACCACCCGGATGATAGAGAGCAAAATTCTCAGCTTTGAAATTCCGTCTCTCCATCAGACATACCATCAGTGCGTCACCCATCAGCATAGCAGCCGTTGTTGAAGTGGTCGGTGCCAATCCCAAGGGACATGCCTCACGTTCAATATCAACATGCAAAACAAGTTCTGCCTCCCGTGCCAACGGCGATTGCGGATTGCCCGTCATGGCTATAACCCTGCATCCGATATTTTTCAAAGGTGTAATCACATTCAATATCTCTGACGACCTGCCACTATGGGATATAAGCATAGCGACATCATCCTTTCCAACCATTCCCAAATCCCCATGAATGGCTTCTGCGGCATTGATAAATATGGCTGATGTACCCGTTGATGCAAGTGATGCGGCTATTTTGTGTCCTACAATACCCGTTTTTCCAATACCCAAAATGACCAGCTTCCCTTTGCATTGATAAATCAGTTCCACCACTTCATTCATTTCATCCCCTATGTGTTCGGCCACTTTTTTGAGTTCTTCTATTTCCAAGGCAAAAATTTGCCTGCTCCTTTCTTTGCAATCCATGATGCAACGACTTTTTATATATGATTTTTGACGATTAATTCCGTAAATTCACGCAAACAACCCTGTCCGCCCTTTTGTTTCAGTTGCACAATGCCCGGTACCTGTTTCACCTGCCACACCGCATCAGAAGGACAAGCAGCCAATCCTACTTGCTGCAAAAGTTGCAAACAATTAACATCATCACCAATATAAGCCACTTCTGACAAGGATATATGTTCTTTCTCACAAATCTGCTTTGCAGCCTCCAGTTTACCTCCATCCCGCTGTCCTTGCACCAGATAGTCAAGGTGCAGCTTCTCGAAACGTCTGCGTGCTATATCATTGTCTTCAGATGTAATGATACCTGTCTTCACCCCTTTTTGCCTAAGCAATTGCAACCCCATACCATCATGCGCATTGAATTTCTTCATAAAATCACCTCGTGACGTATAGTACATTCCACCATCAGTCATGACTCCGTCAATATCGGAAAGTAGCAGTTTAATGCGTTTTCTCTCCATTGGCGACGTAGTAGACGCTGACATGTTTCCTTTAACGGGAAGCTCCAATTTCTTGATAAGCCGGTCCAATTCACATGCTTCCGTCAGAATCCTTTCGACATCTTCCAAACGAAGTTGATTCGGTCCGTCGGACCAGGCATGGTCTGGGTCTGGATGTATTTCTGCAAATATGCCATCAATGCCAACTGCCAAAGCCGCTCTCATAAGATAAGGCACCATTTCACGGTTGCCTCCTGTAGAAGAACCGTTTCCACCCGGTTTTTGCACTGAATGAGTAGCATCAAACACCACAGGATAACCCAACTGCCTCATCTCAACAAGTCCGCTCATATCCACCACCAGATTGTTATAACCAAAAGAAGTTCCACGTTCACAAAGAAGGATATTTTCGTTACCAGCGCTCTGCATCTTGGCCACAATATTCTTCATATCCCAAGGAGCCAGAAATTGCCCTTTCTTGATATTGACCACCTTTCCCGTTGCAGCCGCAGCCAGCAGCAAATCGGTCTGACGGCAAAGAAAAGCCGGAATCTGCAAAATGTCAGCCACTTCGGCCACCGGATTGCATTGCCATGTTTCATGCACATCGGTTACTACTGGCACGTGAAGCGTTTGCTTGATGTTTTGCAAGACAGCCAATCCTTTCTCCATACCTATTCCACGTGGCGCACTGGCTGAAGTACGGTTGGCCTTGTCGAATGATGACTTAAATACAAATGGTATGGACAGTTTATCGCAGATTTCCTTAAGTCTGCCCGCCACGTCAAAGGCCATCTGTTCCGATTCAATGGCACAAGGTCCGGCCAAAAGTGTAAAAGGTTGGTTTCCTCCTATAGTTACATCAGAATTGATGCGTATAATCTTGGTCTGTGCTATCATGCTCTAATGTTTTTAATCACGCAGAAATACGTTTGCGGTAGTGCAAAAGTAAGCAATATATTTAATGCGGCAAAAGAAGAACAGGAAGGATGGGAAAGAAAAACGGCATGAAGAGAAGCATCCATTCATTAAAGCAAAAACAAGAATGCAAGACAAAGCTATTATTGAAAATACAAGAAAGGTCATGCTTTCCAGCACAACCTTTCAGAAGTGAAAACCTCACGGCTTTCATCAAACTAACCAATGTTTGTATCTTAAAGCAATATCTTTGTTACATGCATAACCGCCTGTTCATCATAGGCCTTGACAATATAGCAACCATGTTGGTTCAGGTTTATACCGCTATACAATTCCTGCGGTAGGAATTGTCCAACCAAAGAACCATCAATGGAATAAATCTGAAAAGAAGTATAGTCCATTGCATTGAGAACACGCAAAGAACCATTCTGAGCAGTCCAAATGATAGCATTTTCCGCAGGAGGGACAATCGGAGTCACAATGGCATCTTCCACATTACCTACCAATTCATTCAGAACATTTTCTGTAAACAGCTCTATGTTATGTTGATAGGCATTTGCCTGGTTCTGATTCCACTCATAAGCGGCAATACCCATGGCAATCATACGTCCATAGTGAGCATTGGCATGAAAATCGACCAGCCCAGCACAACAATAATCAGCTACATGTTGCCATGTGGCCAATACCTCGCAATCATTTTCTTCTTCAAATACAGCTACTGTATTGCTACCATCAGCCACTTCATAACCATAGGCATTCAAATCCCACATGCAGTTATGGTCTTCTTTTATGCCACTCCCCTCCAAGGGAATGAAGTTCCAATCATACAAATCATAATCAAAAGTTGTACCCTCAAAAAAAGCATGACTACTATAGTCTGCATAAATGGGTTCTTCACCAGCTCCGATAACGGGATTGATACCCCATACATCTGGATTGTCGGATCCTTCACCAGATCCGAAGATATTTGGTTCACGGGTTGTTCGTCCCAAAGCCACTGCCAAAGCTGTTGCATGATTGGACAAGAAAATGTTGCCTCCGTTTTGTGAATATTCTTTCAAAATATCCACTTTATCTAAGAAAGAAGCTGGCAAATTAGCACTGCCTTGTAACAGTCCTACACGGTCAATCATTATCCATACAGCCTCATACCCGTCGAGGTCATCTACTGAATTGACATTGCTCAAGGAGAGAAAATCACCCCCATAGGTATTGACCAACCAATTGGCTGCTGCCGCTTCGTCGTCATCACCTGTTGCTTGCAAGGTTTCCAAACTTTCATAATCGCTCAGAAAAGCCACCGGCTTCTTGGTTACAGGCGGAATATAGTTTCCATCCGGATCCAAAATCCAAGCATTTAACATATTCACTTGAGTTGCCTCATTTCCTTCAGAGAACGCCTGTACACCTTCCGCATTGGCATTTGTCGGGAACACACGTAAAGAGAATGCCCAACTGTCATTGATAAACACATCCAAAATAGAGTGGTCAACATAAACATGTAATTTGAGCGTTTCACCTCTCGCTATGGTTGAGGGTAACAGAGAAGAATAATCACGGTTGCCACCATCGTTGACATAGCGTTCCACATTGGCCACATCAGCATAAATTTTGCGTGTAGAAGGTTTGTAATAAATCTCCACACCATTATCTCCCGACTGGAAGAAACGCAATCCGAAACGGGTAGCACGACCAACAACAAATTCCGCTTCCACCTCCACTGCACGGCCACGCACAGGGGTCAAATCGACAGTACCATTCAGCTCGTTTCCGCTGTGCGAATAAGAAACATTTGTACGCAATCCTATCAGTTCCTCGCTGGGTTTCTGTACCAGTTCATTGTTTTCGTCAAGCGTCCACTCACGTGGCAAACTGTAATTGTGAGCCCACCCCATATCATAATTGTAGCTTCCAGCCAACTTATCGGGCACAATACCTATTGCCATCATCTTACCATTGATACGGCTAATGGAAGGAGACAAAAGTCCATATCCATCACTTCCGAATGCACCCAATTCCACTTCCTTAGGTTCGTTGCTATAGGCAGCATCCGGCTGGAATGTACCATCTTCTCTAATCTCACCAATCCAATAAAGCACCTCCACACCTCGGCTACTTCCCAACGGAGTGGCAGTAAGCATCCACTTGCCGTTCTCCATTTGGTTAATGGTAGGCATTTCCCAGAAAGTACCTTCCAGATTGGCATTTTTTCCTTGATAGAAAATGCTGCCATCGTTACTCCATGTTTTGGTTTCAGCATTGTAACGATGTAAGGTAACGGCACCGATATTATCCTTGCTTGTACCTACAATCATATAGAACTTTCCGTTGCTTTTAAACACATAGGGGTCACGGAAATCATCCGAAAGTCCATTCGGACGACCATCCACAACGATACCCTTCTTTTCCCATTCAATCAAATCATCATCCAATGGGACTGCCTGCGCAATGGTAGCACGGCCATTGTCAACCGCCGTATAAAAGATATTAGGTCTGTTGCCTGTCAGTTCCGGGTCATAATACACACAACCCGACCAACAACCTTTTATATCATAGGACTCAGAAGGGGCAATAGCAATCTTTTCCTCGCGCCACTTATAGCCATTTTCGCTACTGATGTGTCCCCAGTGTAAGCGTGACATATAAGGTCCGTTGGCATTCTTCTGAAAGAACACATGATAGCGGCCATTGAAATAAATCAAACCATGTGGCTCATTGGTCCAATTGGCTTCTGGCATACCATGAAAACGCGGACGCAACAAACTATTGGCAAAACGGCTTTCGGGCACGCTCAAATCAGGTTCACCTACATTTTCGCGCCATCCAGCCTCTGCCAGCGATACCGCAGATGGGAAAATCTTTATTTCATCCATCACTCCGTTGAATGTATTCAGGGTAAAAACATCCAGCTTTGGCGTATCGAATGATTTTCCTATGATAAAACGTTTGTTACCCACGCTGATAGATCCATTATATGGTGTTGACGCTACCACCACTCCATTGCGGTGCAATTGCAATTGTCCATTATTCAACACAGCACAAAGGTGGTTCCATTCATATTTCGGCAGCAAATCGTTGGCACGGCATTCCACTTTCCATCCATTAATATAGATATCAAAACCATAATTACCCTGTGAGCTCAACACAAAAGCAAAACCGCTGCGTGCTCCATCGTCCAAATTACCGGCGATATAGGTATATTTGTTATCGGCGATATCGGCCACAACCATCGGATAAGTCTGTGCAGCACACCAGAGGCTGACGGTCAGAGCCTGACCGTTCAGCGCATTGGTATTGATTTCTGCATCTATATAACTCGTATAGCCATCAAAGCGCAAGGCATTGCCATTAACCCCAGGCACATTTTCAGGAGCAAACTTTCCTGTAACTTCATATTGTTCCTGCGTAATCAAGTCCTTGATTTTATTGCCGGTCAGCTCCATATCAAAATGTGAGATTTGACCTGCTGCATTGCCATAGGTCATCAGACCTAAAGCTGCGATAGCTATTTTTCTTATATAGTTTGTCATATAATGGTTGGATTATTGTTCAGTTAAATAATTCAGACAGTTTTCAGTCAGCTTTTCCACATTCGCCTGGTAAGCATTCGTTGTGCCATTCTGTGCCCATTCGTAGGCAGCCACACCTATAGCAATTATTCTGCCATTAGCTCCAGGAGTAGGATTGAATTCCACCATACCTGCACAGCAATAGTCAGCCACATGTTGCCATGTACCCAACACCTTACTGTTGGTTTCTTCTTCAAAGACAGCCACCGTATTGGAACCACTCGGCACAGCAAAACCATAGCTGTTCAAATCCCACATACAGTTGTGGTCTTCTTTCACGCCTGCGCCAATAAGCGGAGCAAAAGCATGTGTTGCATATACTTCACTATTGAAATCCAAACCTTCAAAGGCAGCATGCCCGCTATTATCAGAATAAGGAGGAGTATCAACAGAACCGATAATCGGGTTAATACCCCAAATATCAGCATTTTCTGCACCAGAGCCATTTCCAAATAAACCTGGTTTCAAGTTATCAGGAATAATGCCCAAAGCAACCGTCAATTGAGTAGCATGTACCGTCAAAAGAAGATTACCACCTGCTGCTGTATAAGCACGCAAAGCTTCCAAAACATTTTCATTGCTGAAAGGGGCAGGTAAGTTCTCCCAACCTTGGTTGATTCCCACACGGTCAATATGTATCCACAAAGTCGTGAACATATCCGGAGTAATGTCAAGCACTGTTGTCGGAGTCAAAATTGTTCCGTTAGCAATAGTAGCTTCAAACCATTGGGCAGCAGCCTTTTCATCATCATCTTCGATTTCGGCAACACTCTCATAGCCTATCAACATCGCTATATTATTGTTCACTTCACCTTCAACACGCGTTGAAACAGTTACCCCTTCCGAAACACGACCATTTGCATAAGCTACTTTTGCAGTGAAATACAAGTCCTCGTTTAAGGGTACACGTTCATATGTATATGTATTGACACTATCACCCAGTTCTACCGTCTGGTCAGAATTCATAGTCAACACCACATGTGAAATTTCCAAGTCAGTAACTGGTAATGTCCATGTAAGTGTCACATTACGACCTTCTATTATATATTCCAGACTGCTGACTTTTGCCACTGGTTCAGCAGATGGCAATTCAACATTGTTACATCCGAACAAGCCCAGCAGGGCAACGGACAATATAAGGAAAATATTCTTTTTCATGATTTTCTCTGATTTATTTATACAAATTGCCTGCATTATCAACTTCTTCTTTCGGAATAGCAAAATACAGTTCATCTTCTGTCATGTGTGCATCGGCATAATAGGGACGCAAATAGCTTTCCGTTTCGAAATATTCGTTCATTACTTCCACAGCATTACCCCAACGCAAAAGGTCGAACCAACGATGACCTTCCATGGCCAATTCCAGACGGCGTTCCATGCGTACTGCCTTACGAGCATAATCTTGTGTCCATCCTGCAGCAGGATAAGGTTCTACTTTATAATTGGCTTTGGCAGGGTTGCAGTCAACCGGTGTATAAGTAGATGACACACTGCGCTTAGCTTTTTCGCGAACATCGTTTATCAAAGTACGTGCCCCTTCCAAATCCTTGTTTTGTTCAATCAGCGCTTCAGCCTTCAGAAGAAGAATATCTGCATAACGGATGATGTTGAAGTTCAGAGCAGAAGCACCCCAAGGGAATCCTTGTACCATGTCTGGTGAGTTCGGGTCAATCAAACCTTTCTTACCTGAATATTCCCCATAGGTATCATAAGCACGACACCAACCTTCAGTATAGGTATAACCTCTGAACGGCATACCGATACGTCCTACCGTAAAGTCCAGACGCGGGTCAACATTGCCATCCATACCGACATATACATCTTCATCATTAAAGGTATCCAAATATGGCAAACC
Source organism: Candidatus Gallipaludibacter merdavium (assembly GCA_017694875.1). Taxonomy (GTDB): domain Bacteria; phylum Bacteroidota; class Bacteroidia; order Bacteroidales; family Paludibacteraceae; genus Gallipaludibacter; species Gallipaludibacter merdavium. Next base: position 57,391 of record JADIMG010000079.1, on the reverse strand, counting down.
GTTTTCATCTGTACGGAACGCATTCACCAAGTTTTGGCTAGCCAAGAAGAAGTCGTCACCAGTTCCGAACAAATTACCTTCTGAATAAGTCGTGTTCAACAGATTGCCCCAGTTGATATGTGCATTATTGTCGGCAGTTGAATACTGCACAGCCATAATTGCTTCCTTCTTGTTTTCAAACTCAATCTTTGACATATCCAGATAATTGTCATACAACTGATATTTTCCGCTGGCAATTACAGAATCGGCATAGGCCTCCACTGTTGGCCAATCGCTTACTTGTGCAGCCACTTTAGCTTTAAGGGCAGCAGCCACATATTTGTTGAAACGGCCCACTTGTTCCTGTTCGGCAGGGAGATTTTGCCAAGCATAGGTCAAATCATCCTGAATCTTTTGGAAAATTTCCTCACGGGTAAACTCATCGGCACGAGTTTCCGTTGCTACACTATTTTCAGTCAGATAAGGAATCTGTTTGAAAATGCGAATCAAATCGAAATAGAAATACCCACGGAGTAAACGCAACTCCGCCAACAATGGAGCTTTGTCTTCAATGCTTTCTGCATCGTTAATGGCATTCATTGCTTTGTGCACACGTGCAATAGCATAATAATGGTTACGCCATTTATTTAAAGCGCAGGCATTGTCGCTGGTCAAGTTGGAAATCTCCAACTGATGGATATACGCCTCCATGGTTACTCCACCACCACCTTTATAAGCATCATCAGAACGTACATCATATACCCAATTGGAAGTAGGCGCAGAGAATGCTTCGTTGTTACCAAAAAAGTGTCCTTCCAAACCTGCATAGGCAGCTGCCATCAGTCCTTCGATGCTTTCATCATCCATCTGTTCGGAAGTAAACGAACCTGTCGGCTGCAGGTCCAGAAAATCCTCACATGACGTCAAGGTAAGCCCTGCAACCAATAAACTTGCTACTAAAAATTTATATTGTTTCATGTTCTTGTCTTGTTATTAGAATGATAAATTAACTCCAAACGAAAAAGTACGTGCTATCGGATAAGGAGCACGGTCCTCACGAGCCCCGTATACGCCTAAAGGAAGTTCAGGATCCAGTCCTGAATATTTGGTGAACGTACATACATTCTCTACCTGTCCATACAACTGGATTTGGCTTGCATAGATGGCTTTTGCCCACTTTTTCGGGAAATCATAGCTCAACTTAATGTATTTCAATTTACCATAGCTACCATCTTCTATAAAGTAAGTTGACATGCGTGTTTCGTTGTTGTTGTCGGTTACGGTCAAAGCAGGTACAGTTGCATCGGTATTAGTAGGCGTCCAAGCATCCAATACAGAAACACCACGGTTGGTGCTGGTACCGCCATAACTCATGAAGTCAAGCTGTGCTTTTGTAGCATTATAAATATCAAAACCGAATTCACCCGTAAAGAAGGCACTTAAAGTAAATCCTTTGTATGCCAAATCGATGTTCAAACCAGCGGACAAATCCGGGTTCGGGTCGCCAATAATGCATTGGTCAGCTTCCTCCACAATACCATTACCATCAATATCACGGTATTTCAAGCGGCCTACCCCTTTACCTTGTTGTGTTGCATGGTTAGCCACTTCTTCTTCATTCTGGAAAATACCATCCACTACATAACCATAATAAACACCCATCGGCTGTCCTTCCATCAAGCGGATGTTGGACCCCATCGTAGTTACCATATTGTTCAGTTTCACCACCTTATTTTCATAGTGTGAAAGGTTGAGTGATGCACCCCATGAAAAATCATTGTAGCTAGGGCTGTGGTAATCAATAGTCAATTCAAAACCTTCGTTGTGCATGTCACCCGTATTCATCCATACAGCTGCATTTTCACCTGAAGCTGAGATAGTCGGCGGAATGGTCAACATATCTTTTGTATCTTTCCAATAATAGTCAAAATTAAGGTTCAAGCTATTATTGAAGAATCCCAAGTCCATACCGATATTCGTTTGTGTGGTTGTTTCCCATTTCAAATCAGGGTTACCAGAGGCACTGACAATAATACCAGCAATAGTTTCTGTATTGCTACCTGTCAAGTCATAAGCACCACTACCCAAATTGTATGCATAAGTTGAATAGGCTGCATAGTTGTTGGAAATGGCAGAGTTACCGTTTTGTCCCCATGCAGCACGCAGCTTACCATTGGTAAAGTAGGAATTTTCGGGGAAGAAGCTTTCTTCCGTAAAGCGCCATGCACCAGAGAAAGCCGGGAAGATGCCGGAATTATTGTTCTTGTGCAAGCGTGAAGTGGCATCACGACGGATAGTGGCAGACAACAGATAGCGGTCATGCCAATTATAGTCGGCTTTTGCAAACAAGGAGAAGAGCGCCCAAGCTGATTTTCCACCGTAGTTAGTCTGCGTTCCTTCACCAGAATTGAGTACCATATAATTGGAATCTTCAAAAGCATATTCATCGCGCCATGCTCCCAAATCCGCAAATTGATAGGAAATAGCCTCTGTACCTGCCAAAATATTGAGATGATGCTCATCAATGTCTAGGTTATAGTTGGCCGTGTTGGTCCATGTCCACGTATCACCTTGTCCATATCCGCGGTTATAGCTGTTCACATCTGATTCCTGAATTTTACGTCCAAATGTTTCATTGAAAAATTGAACATGTTCCACACCTATATTACTCTTCAGCGTAAGACCTTTTACGGGGAATACTTCTACATAGGCATTACCAAAGATACGCCAACTGGAGTTGTCATTGTCACGAGAGTTGTAGAGTTCATGAACAGGATTGGCAATATCTGATGCACACAATGTCAATGGATTCGTATATTTTCCGTTCGTATCGGTAACTGGAATTGCCGGATGCTGACGCATGGCTGTAAACGGGGTTCCTCTATCGCTTTGTACAGATGCACCGCGGTTGTTCCATTGTGAAACCATCAAATTTTCTCCCACATGCACATATTTTGAAATATTGTAGGTAGAATTCAGGCGGACTGAAAAACGTTGGAAATAGGTATAATCAATCAAACCATCCTGATTAGTATAGTTGGCAGAAAAAAGTACCGAACCTTTTTCACCGCTGTTTGATACACTTGCATTGTAGTTTTGTGACCATGCACCATGATATACCGCATCCTGCCAATTGGTATCAGAAGCCTTGACCAGTTTGTCGGCATCCAGATATTCCACCAATTGTGGAGTATCACCATTTCCATAGAACGGATGTGAAGGTTTCAGGCCAGCGTTTTTATTGGCAGTCCAATAAGCCTCACCCCATTGCTGAGCATTCAACATTTCATATTGTTTGGCAACTGTTTGATAGCTACCACTGGCGTTCACATTCACTGTAAGCTTATCACTTTGGCCTTTCTTCGTCGTAATGATAATAACACCATTGGCTGCACGTGAACCATAGATACTAGCAGAAGAAGCATCTTTCAGTACCTGAATGGACTCAATATCAGCAGGGTTCAATGAGTTCAGATTTTCGGTAGTAGGTACACCATCGATTACGTAAAGCGGGTCATTGCCATTGATGGTACTCATACCACGCACGCGTATAGAAGTTCCTCCACCACCAGGAGTTGCATCCGTATTGATTTGCACACCTGCCAAACGACCCTGCAAGGAGTTCAGCATATTAGGACTGGCCTGACTGATAGGTTTGTCCATGTCCATTACAGAAACAGCACCTGACAAATCGGCCTTGCGCTGTGTCGTATAACCCGTAACAACAACCTCCTCCAACACTTCCACATCTTCTTCCAGATGAATGGTCATGCTCGGAGTTGCCGCCACTTTCAAATCCTTATAACCAACATAACTTATCTGAAGCATAGCACCTTCAGCCACTGTCAGCATAAACTCACCGTCAAAGTTAGTTATCGTACCATTTGATGTGCCCACTTCTATGATACTAGCACCGATAATAGGGGTTTCCAGCTCATCCAATACGACACCTTTCACGGAAACCTGTCCGAAAAGGCTACCGCACAAGAACAGCATGGCCACCAATAATAAATTTTTCTTCTGTGACATAACTTAATATGTTGATAAGTGAATTATTTTATGAATTTAGTGGTTTCTGTCTTACCGGAAAGTGTAACAGCCTGCATGATATAGCAACCATTACATGGGAGTTCGACACCATTCTTCATTTCATCTGATGTATATCTGCCCATCATTCTACCATCAATAGCATACAAAGTAAAGTTGGCATAAGCTGCATTGCTTTCTACACGTACTGTATTGTCGTCAACAAGAACAGAGAACGCAGGACTTTCAACTGCAGGCACCAAAGTTGCTGCGCCACCATCATCAGTTTTCGTAAGTTCATTCAGAATGTTTTCCGTCATTTTTTCAATATTGGCCTGATAAGGATTGCTTTCCACATTCTGGTGCCATTCATAAGCGGCTACACCTACACAAACAATACGGCCATATCCGTTTTCCTGTGCATGGAAATCGACCATACCAGCACAACAGAAATCTCCTACATGCTGCCATGTACCAAGCACTTCACAATCTGCCTCTTGCTCATACATAGCGACCGTATTGGAACCCACAGCTACCGTATAACCAAAAGAATTCAAATCCCACATACAGTTATGGTCTTCCTTATAACCACTAGCCAAAAAGGGCAATACCTCACAATGAGTACCACTGATACCTTCTTCAAACGCAATTCCATCAAAAAATTCATGTGTACGATGATCGGCATAATAAGGCTGACTACCTGAACCAATAATAACATTCATTCCCCATTTATCAACATTCTCTGCACCTGCACCATTTCCAAAGATTCCAGGCTGTCTGGTTGTTCGTCCGATACCAGCAACTATAGAAGTGGCATGGTTGGTCAATAAAAGATTACCGCCATTTTTAGAATAATCTTTCAAGATATCAAACAATTCTGTGTATTCAGACGGAAGATTAGCACTGCCTTGTTGCAGACCAACACGGTCGATTGCCACCCAAATGGCATCATAATCATCCAATACATCAATGCTGGTGACACTGGCAGTTGACAAGAATGTACCGCCATAGGTATTTACCAACCATTTGGCAGCAGCTGCCTCATCATCATCTCCGCTAGCTTGTAATGCAGCTAGGTCAGAATAACTACTCAAAAATGCTACTTTTTTAGAAGAACTTGCATGGGTAAAAGAACAGATACCCATCATAACGATGAAAAGTAAAATCTTTTTCATGGCATACATAATTTTAATGTGAATAAATAATTTGCTTTTTCTGATGCGACAAAGATATACCCTTACATAAAAATACACTATCACAAAAGAAACATTTAATATCACATTTGTATCACATAACGCAAACACATTAAAATCAAGCAATTAAACCATAAAATAAAATACTATTTACACTAAAGGAAAGTATATCATTCTACCAATTATGACACATAATCCAGAGATATTCAAGTTGATAAAAACATAAAGGACAAAAGTTTTTCCATTCGAGAGCCCAAAGTGTTCCCTGATACAACACAAAAAGGATATACAAAAAATACGAAGAAGATAAAACTGCTACATCTTTTTCCTTTGAAAAGAAACTAGCAAGCAATGATAAAGATTTTGCTTTGAAAAGTTATTTTCTCACCCTCTTTCACTAATTTCATCCCAAAGTTCATCAAAAAGATGACGGAAAGAGTCCTCATTTTTCAAATATGCACGAATGGCATTTAAACCGTCAATATTCTGCTTTAATGGTAGCCATAATTTCAAATAACCATGCTCGCCATATTTTTTGACGATGTGGCTTTTCGTCCTTTCATACTGCCCTTCCTTATCCAAAGCAGGTTCATGCGATTTTCCATATAGAATGGTACGTTTTACTATGACTCTCGGTATAATTTCTCGATCTGCCTCTGCAACAATCTTACCATATATGGAACGCGGCGGATGAGAAGATGAAGCTCTATGGTCTTCTACAGCCTCCTTAATCAACAACAGTTCCTCTGATGTAAAATAAGACGCCAGAAAAGAATCTTGCATCACAATTTCTCCTGATATCAGATGATGGTTTTCCCTGCCTCCAACAAGGCCCAAGTCATGATAAGCAGCTGCCACATAGGCCAACCGTTCATCTACGTTCACCAAACGGGCCAAAGACAAACTGCGTGCAATAACACCCATAACGTGGTCCACACCATGCGCCGCATCAAAGGTGGCATAACGTGGTAAAACATTGCCTTCAATGTAAGCAGTCAGTTTTATATCCATATCGGGAATAATGGGTTATTTTTCAGCCATTGTTTCAATGCGCATGACAGAATTGATTTCTCGTATTTTCAACAAGCTGTCGCACAAAGCACGGATTTCAGACGTATCATGTACAAACACCACAAAACGTCCCGTAAAAATACCGGCATCGGCCACCACATGGATTTCACGGATATTTAACGAATGCTGTTCTGAAATCACATGCAACACTTCAATGACTACTCCCAACTTGTCAATACCCTTCACTTCTATTGTTTCAGGGAAAGTCACCACCTTATGCACCGCCCATTCCAACGCTAAGATACGTTCGCCATAGCTTGATTTTAATTTCGTAGCCACAGGACACTGTAGCTTGTGAACCATTACTGTGTTGGAATCGTCAACATAACCCAATACATCATCACCAGGAATTGGATGACAACAGAATGACAGCCTATAGGTTTTCTCCATACCTTCATCGGTCAAAACCATAACATGCTTTTTATCAGGTTTCTCATTCTTCACCTCTTCCACCGGTTTCGTATCTGAACCGCCAAACGGTTTTTTCAAATATCGGAGAATGATATTCTGCTGTTTGGGTACGGGGAATACCTTCGGTACATCCTCTTCAATATTCAACAAGCCACGCCCAATCTGCAAATACATGTCACTGGGTTGCACCAACTGATAATAGCTAAGCAATTTGTTAACTTCAAATACACCCGCTTCACGCCCTACCTTTGCCAATACTTCGGACAGCATTTGTTCGCCTTTGGTAATCGCGTTTCGGTCTTCTTTTCGGAAATAGGCCTTCAGACGGCTCTTTGCTTTAGCAGTAACCACGAAATCGAGCCACTCCGGTTGCGGATTCTGCCGTTTTGAGGACAAGATTTCCACCTGGTCACCTCCTTTCAGGACATAACTCAAAGGCACCAATTTATGGTTGACCTTAGCCCCCAGACACCTACAGCCCAAATCCGAGTGGAGCATAAAGGCAAAATCAAGCGCGGTAGCACCTTGCGGTAAGGTTTTAATATCACCTTTGGGTGTAAACACAAATATTTCCGAAGCAAAAAGATTCAACTTGAAAGTATCCATGAAGTCGATGGCATTGGGCTCCGGATTTTTCAGCATATCTTTTATGGTTTTGAGCCATTTGTCCAATTCTGAATCATCCTTTTCTCCTGTCTTGTATTTCCAGTGCGCAGCAAATCCACGTTCAGCGATTTCATGCATCCGCTCTGTTCTGATTTGCACTTCCACCCAACGGCCATCGTGTCCCATTACAGTTACATGCAAAGCCTCGTAACCATTGGCTTTGGGCGTACTTATCCAATCTCTAATACGTTCGGGATGCGGTTTATATATTGCTGTTATAGCCGAATAAATCATCCAGCATTGGTCTTTTTCGCTCATGCCCTCTTTGGGCTTAAACACAATACGCAAGGCCAAAATGTCATACACTTCTTCAAACGGGATATTGCGCGTGGACATCTTCTTCCAAATGGAATAGACCGACTTGATGCGTGCAGAAAGGGTAAATTCATAACCCATCTCAGTCAAACGCTCTTTTATAGGTGTAGAGAAATGATTATAGAATTCCATACGTGCATCCGTATCCTCTGCGAGTTTCTTCTCAATCATTGCATAGGTATCAGGATGTTCGTATTTAAAACTCAAGTTTTCCAGTTCGGTTTTTATGGGAAACAATCCCAACCGATGTGCCAAAGGAGCGTAAATATATTGTGTTTCCCCTGCTATCTTATATTGCTTGGCGGGCGGCATGGAACCCAATGTGCGCATATTATGCAGACGGTCGGCAATCTTAATCAATATCACACGGATATCTTCCGACATCGTCAAAAGCAATTTTCTGAAATTTTCTGCCTGTACTGAAGCCTGCTCTCCGAAAACGCCACCGGAAATTTTGGTCAATCCGTCCACAATCTGTGCGATTTTCTTTCCGAAAAGGTTTTCAATGTCTTCCACCGTATAGTCGGTATCTTCCACCACATCGTGCAACAAGGCAGAGCAAATGGACGTTGACCCCAATCCGATTTCACTCACCACAATACGTGCTACGGCAATAGGATGTAAAATATAAGGCTCGCCAGAACGGCGGCGTACGCCTTTGTGAGCCGCTTTGGCAAAATTAAACGCTTTGGTTATGATTTCTATTTTTTGACGATGGCTCGTGTGACGATAATCCTCCAACAAGGCTTCAAATTCACGTTGGATAATCTCATCATCAGATAAAACGACTAACGATTTTTCAACTTGGTCTGACATAAGGTTGCATTTAAGCCACAAAAATAGTGAAAGCAGAGCGCAATACAAAATAGGAAAAGCAGTTTTATGGATAGATTTGCTGAAAGGCAATGCAAAGCCCCTCTATATCTGATATATGATATAACAAAGTTGTGGCTTTCACCATTACAATTGCACCGGGTTTAGTTAGGTATAATAAAAAAGACAACAGAATGACATCACATTCCGTTGTCTAATCTATCACATAAAAAGGGAGATCATCAATATCCCCACTGCAGATATACAGCGCCCCATATAAATCCGGCACCGAAAGCAGTCAGAATCAATTTATCCCCTTTCTTCAATTTCGATTCAAATTCCCACAGGCACAAAGGAACACTTGCTGCCGATGTATTGCCGACATGGTCAATGTTAATCATCACATGGTCTTCCTTAATGCCAGTACGTTTTACAACCGCATCGATAATACGGAGATTTGCCTGATGAGGCACGAGCCAATCAATATCGTCACCTGTCAGGTGGTTACGTTCCAAAATGTCTGCACAAACCTGTGACATGTCAGACACTGCATGTTTGAATACAGCTGCCCCTTCCTGATAAATAAAATGCTGGTGCTTGTCAACTGTTTCATGTGAAGCAGGACTTACAGCCCCCCCTGATTTCATATGCAAGTGAGAATATCCAATGCCATCCGTATGTAACAGGCAGTCAACAACTCCAACACCCTCTTCTGTAGTCGGTTCAATTAATGCTGCCGCTGCACCGTCACCAAACAAAGGACATGTCTGACGGTCCGTATAGTCAACCATAAATGACATCTTTTCAGCAGCTACTACCAACACTTTCTTATAGCGGCCCGATTCAATAAAACAGGTTGCAATATTCAAGCCCACCAAGAAGCCTGAACACGCTGCCTGAATATCAAATGCAAAGGCATTCTTTATGCCAACAGCTTCCGCTATTTTGGAAGCGGTTGAAGGGAAAATATTATCAGGAGTGGAAGTCGCACACAAGATAACCTCAATCTCTTCAGGTTTTATGCCTTTCTTTTCAAACAAATTTTTTACAGCATTTGCACCCAAAAACGAAGTTCCCAAATTTGGGTCTTTCAATATATGCCGTTCCTTGATGCCGACACGTGACATTATCCATTCGTCACTTGTATCTACCATGCGGCTTAATTCGTCATTATTCAAAATATAATCGGGTAAGTAACCTCCTATCCCCGTAATGACTGCTTTTATCTTTGCCATAGTTATAAAATCAATAATTAAAAAAAAGCCCTAAACTAGTAGGGCTCATTTGTTAGCATTTGCCATCAATTAAGCGGTGGCCAATTTTTCAATTGCTAATTTTCCACGATAATAACCACATTCGCCACAAACAGTGTGATAAATGTAAGTTGCGCCACAATTTGGACATACAGCCAAAGTAGGAGCTTGGGCCTTATAGTGGGTTCTTCTCTTAGCCGTCCGTTGATTTGAATGTTTTCTCTTAGGATGTGCCATCTTCTTTTAACTATTAAATTATTAATTACTGCTTATTATTTCTTTATTTCTTACAGACTGCCCCTCACGGGGATGCCCGGCTAATCTTCTTCCTGTTCGTCCACTTCATCTGCACTGACAGCCATGTGCTCATAGAGCTTTGCCGCCATTTCCTTATTACATCCTCCAGCCGGATGAACATGCTTAATCGGTATGGATAAGACTATCAACTCATATAAAAACCATGCCACATTCAACACAGGCTCCTGTTCTGGCAACACCAACACTTCACCATCTTCTCCCAACTCAGGACCTAATTTCACACGCATATGGTCATCAGCATCAACCGCCAAAGGCATATCATCCAGACAGCGGTCACAAGTCACAAAAATTTCACCGGCAACATGGAAATCAACCTCATATGCGCCCAATCTTGTTGTAACCGTTACATCCGCCACCAGATTTCCTTTTCTCACTTCATCTGCATCGATAGCAGCAAAATAGGAATCGTCCAACTCATAACGAAAACTATGTACGCCTTCCTTCAATGATTCCAAGTCTATATCATACGCAGAAAATGCCGACATATCATACCATGCTAAAAGTCGCGCAAAGGTACAAAAAAAAGGCTTACCACAAAAACATTTTATTTTTTTTGTTCGGAAATTACGTTTTTCACGACAAAACAAGCCTATTACAAAAGGTTGAACAAGCGGCAGGAAGCATCAAGCAGTCGGCAATATAATCCGGAAAGTAGTGCCCACATTTATCTCTGAACTTTTCACAAAGATTTTACCTTTATGGTATTCCGTCACTATACGTTTAGTCAAGGAGAGTCCCAGCCCCCAGCCACGTTTCTTGGTTGTAAAACCAGGTCGAAAAACTTTTTTATACATAGAACGTTCCATCCCTTTTCCTGTATCTGTCACATCTACATATACCCTGTTGGCATCCCGACTCACTTCCAATTCTATCTTTCCCTGACCATCCATCGCATCAATTGCATTTTTGCACAGATTTTCAATCACCCATTCCAATAGTGGCACATTCATATTTACCATTACACTTTCGCAATCGGTCTTCATGTCGATGGTCACTTGTTTGGAGGCACGCCCCCTCATGTAATTCAGCGCATTCTGCAGCACAGGAATCAAGTCACCCTTTTGCAAGGTCGGTTGTGAACCGATTTTTGAGAAACGCTCTGCAACCACTCTCAACCGCTCCACGTCTTTTTGCATCTCCGGCAAATGTGCGTCGTCCACATGACGGTCTTTCATCAGCTCCATCCATGCCAGCAAGGAAGAGATGGGCGTACCTAATTGATGCGCTGTTTCTTTTGACAAACCAACCCACACCTTATTCTGCTCTGCATTTTTAATGCTGGAAAAGGCCAAGAAAGCCACCAACAGGAAAAAGGCAATAACAGAAAACTGCACATAAGGGAAATAGGCCAGCTTTCGCAAAAGCGATGAATCGTCATAATAAATATATTGCACGGTTTCACCATTTACATTTACTTCTATTCTGTGACCCAATTGTTTAAGTCGTTGAATAGCTTCATTATATGAAATAGAATCACCGGAAGCACCAGCCACATTTCTCACAAACAACACATTGTCCAATGTATCAGTCATATAAACCGGTATGGTCGTATTGCCCTCAATAATTGACGAGACGAAATCGATGTCCGTATTCTCATCAGCCGATATAAATTGTTGTGTGGCATGTGCCCATATCTCCATTTTGCGGCGTTCCTCTGCCTCCAAACCCTTAACCAAAGTATTAGTGAACATCCAGGAGCATACAACAATCACTGTAGCTACTGCCACAAACACATACTTGAATATATCCGACGTCGGCAAGAATCTTTTCATAGCACACTTCTTTACATGATATATTGATAAACGCATAAGACAATATAAAATTGTATGGCGAGGATGTTACATGCCGGTTATATAACAATTGGTCAACAAAAAGGCAGGTATATTTGTTTTCATACTATCCTATTTGTATCTTTGTAAAAATCAACGGTACATTTTGTTTCACCCAAAACCAAAGTATAGCAATCTATGAAGAAAACATTTTTTCTGGCATTTTGCCTGACCCTTACAGCACTCTGTTTCGCATCAGCCGAAACACGCAACATTGAAGTAAACGTTATCGTTTCCAACATCTCCGAAAGCAAAGGTCAACTTTTGATTGGCATCTACGACAAAGAAGAAGGAGCATTTGAAACCTCATCCCAAATAGCCGGAAAAATAGTACCCGCCCAAGCTGGCGAAATGCGATTCAAGTTTCAACTCCCAGCAGCCGGGCAATATGCCATCGGGGTCATTCACGACAAAAACAGCAACAACCGGCTTGACACCAATTTCCTAGGCATACCGACTGAAGGATACGGCTTTTCAAACTCCGCCTCCCGACCCAATTTCGACAAGGCCAAAATAAACATTACAGATAACCAGACCATAAACATTGCCATGCAATAAGGAACGTATTATTCCTGCGGACAAAAAATCAACACATTCAACGATTTGTTGTATATTTGCATGCTGATAAACAATATACACCATTAACAAACTATTTTACATGCATCGTTCTGGCTTTGTAAATATTGTAGGGAATCCCAATGTGGGCAAATCCACTCTCATGAATCTGTTGGTTGGCGAACGGCTTTCCATCATCACATCAAAAGCACAAACCACGCGGCACCGCATTATGGGCATTGTCAATGGAGAAGACTTCCAAATAGTCTACTCAGATACCCCAGGCGTACTCAAGCCCAACTACCGTTTGCAAGAATCAATGCTTAATTTTTCCCGTTCCGCTTTGGTCGATGCAGATATACTTCTATATGTAACCGATGTGATTGACTCAATAGAGAAAAATGCCGATTTTTTGGAACAAGTAAAACAAAACTCCGCAAAAATTCTATTGGTTATCAATAAAATAGATCTCATTGACCAAAACCGGTTAGAAGAATTGATTGACACTTGGCAAAAAGTATTGCCGCAGGCAGAAATATTTCCTATCTCTGCCAAAGAACGGTTTAATGTTGACCACCTTTTCCAACGTATTCTGGAATTATTACCAGAATGCCCTCCATTTTTCGACAAAGACCAGCTTACCGACAAACCGGCCCGCTTTTTTGTGGATGAAATCATCCGTGAAAAGATATTACTGAATTATGACAAGGAAATTCCTTATTCCGTAGAAGTGGAGGTTGAACGATTTGTAGAAGAAGAGAACATCATCAACATCAATGCCATCATCAATGTGGAACGCGATTCCCAAAAAGGCATCATCATTGGCAAAGGTGGAAAATCGCTGAAAAAGGTAGGAAGCGAGGCGAGGCGTGACCTGGAAGCTTTTTTTGGAAAGAAAATTTTCCTGCAACTTTTTGTCAAAGTTGAAAAGGACTGGCGCAACAAAGAAAGTAAACTGCGCTATTTCGGCTATTCACCCGAATAACAACCCATTAAATCACATAAAAATATGAATATAGTTTTTCTTGATGCATCAACACTAGGAAATGATGTTTCACTTGACCCCATAGCTGCATTGGGCAACCTGACCTGCTACTCCAATACTGACAACGGGCAGCAAGTGGAACGTATAGGCAACGCACCTGTTGTCATTACCAACAAAGTCAAAATAGACGCAGAAATAATGGATGCATGCCCCCATTTACAACTCATCTGCGTTGCCGGTACAGGTACAGACAATATCGACAAGGAATATGCAGCCAAGAAAAACATCATTGTCAAAAATGTTGCAGGCTATTCCACACAAAGCGTTGCGCAAACGACATTTGCACTTTTATTGGAAATATACAACCATACCAGCTATTTCAACCAATACGTACACAACGGTGACTATTCCCGCAATGGCTTGTACACCTGTACTTCCCATCCTTTCGTAGAATTGTATGGAAAACGTATGGGAATCATTGGTATGGGCAATATAGGTAAACAGGTAGCACAAATTGCTCTTGCCTTCGGCATGGAAGTATGCTATTATTCCACAAGTGGGCATAACAATTCTGCCACACAATCGTTTAAGAGAGTGGAATTGGCAGAAATGCTAAGCACTTGTGACGTTATCAGCATACACGCACCCAAAAACGAGCAAACGACCAATCTGATAGCTGCCAAAGAACTTTCCATAATGAAACCTACCGCAGTGCTGCTCAATACAGGAAGGGGAGGAATTGTCAACGAAACGGATTTGGCTTATGCACTTGACCACGAGGCCATTGCAGCTGCCGGCATTGATGTTTTTGCCAAAGAACCGTTTGCTTTCGACCACCCATTTCTGAACATGAAACATCCGGAGAAACTTATTCTTACTCCACACATAGCGTGGAGTAGCAGAGAAGCACGTATACGCCTTATACAGTCCATCGCCACCAACATACAAACCAGTACGATACATGAATAAACAAAAAGGGACGTATTTGCATACGTCCCTTTTTAGGGTGGCAGATGGGGCTCGAACCCACGACCTTCGGAACCACAATCCGACGCTCTAACCAACTGAGCTACAGCCACCATATTTTAGTGGCGCAAAGATAAGACAAAAGTACATTCTATGCAAATTATTTTCAAAAAAATCATTGGCAGACAAACTAACATTCTGAAATACAAATCATCATGGATTCAAAAAAAAGCACATTCCAATATATAAGTGCCGAAACAATACAAACAATCAACGTAATCAAACGCTCCATTTACCTTTCCATGAATGGTATTTTAGCGGAAAGGCTGGAAGAGGAAGGACTACATTACAAAAAAAACTATGGTGTTATTTTCATCAGATTGCGTGAAATTGCCCGGCAACACCAACCCAATGCACAACTATCCAAACTGCTTTGGACCAGTCAGGAACGGGAACAAATGATTATCTCTACCATGCTCCAACCCATCAATGAGACATCCAAAGAAGAAGTGTATGAACGCATGAAGCTCGTTCAAAACCCCGAACTGGCAGAACAAATTTCATTCAATCTGCTTCGACACCTTCCCTACGCCGAACAGCTTGCCACAGAACTGGTGGACAGCAATACCCCATGGTACATTCTGACCGGTTTACTGCTAATTCCCCGTATTTGCCAACAATTTACCATAACACAAAAAAACATCTTTGAAAACAAAATCCAGCCATTTCTCAATGCTGAAAACAACATAATCAAAAATGCAGCAAACAATGCCTTACTGCACTTGGAGGAAACAACCATCTGACTATCAGTTTCTTTTACACAAAAGAGGTTATCAATATATTTTTTCTTTTACATTCAAATCAATTTTAAAAAAAGCCGTATATTTGCAGCGCGTTTTTTAATTGTCAAAAAATGAAAGAGGTCATTGCACCAATTGACAGAAACATTCTCAAGCAAGAATTGGAGAAAAGCCACTTTTTGCGACCAACTCACAAAGCTGGTAATCTTATTTATGACATCACAGCTCATGAAGCCCCCCATGTGATGACAGAGATTGGCAGATTGCGTGAATTGTCTTTCCGTAGTGGAGGAGGCGGTTCCGGTCAAGAGGTAGACATCGATCATTTTGACACGATGGAACAGCCATACCATCAGCTAATTGTTTGGGATCCGGATGGAGAAGCCATTATTGGCGGCTATCGTTTCCTGCAAGGCTCAGAAACGCAACTTTTGGCAAATGGACAACCCAACGTTGTAGGAGCACATATGTTTCACTTTTGCGATGAATATATAAAAAACTACATGCCCTATACAACGGAACTGGGACGCGCTTTTGTACAGCCTGCCTACCAAAACCTTGATGCTGGCATAAAATCCATGTTTGCATTGGACAATCTTTGGGACGGTTTAGGCGCATTGGTGTACGACAACCCCAACATCAAGTACTTGATAGGAAAAGTTACCATCTATCCTAGCTACAATGCCTTAGCGCGTGATTTGATATATGAATATCTACACAGGTTTTTTCCCGGCAACCTAGATCTTATTATAACAAAACATCCCATTACAACCAGCCCCATGGCCAAAGAGACGGCCAACAGGATTTTTATGGGAAGTGACCAAAAGCTCAACTACAAAATTCTACAAAAGGCGGTTAGAGAATTAGGAGAAACCATTCCGCCACTATTCAGTGCATACATCGGATTAAGTCCGACCATGCAAACCTTTGGAACAGGCATTAACGATGAGTTTGCCGACATCTATGACACAGGTATCATGATAACCATTGCCGACATCTTTGCAGACAAGAAAGAACGGTATATTGACACGTACAAAGATTATCTTGCAACCATAAAATAGACATCCAAACAAGAATTTTGTAGTCATATAAAAGCTAACACATTTTTACATAACTAGTTGATTATATGCACTACTTACAAAAAACGGGAAAACAAGTTTTCCTTTCATTACAAAGGTATTTTCTACTGATTGTTTTAGGTGTGCTTTACCCTTGTGTAAGCGTCTTTGCACAAAACACACCAGAAAATGCCACACCCATTACCGTGAATGCCACAGTCTACGATGACAAGGGGGAACCCATCATAGGTGCTAATGTCATTGAGAAAGGAACTGGAAATGGTACCATTACTGATTTTGACGGTAAGTTCACTTTGCGAGTGTCTTCCCAGGCAACAATTGTCATATCCTATCTGGGACACAAAAGCAAGGAAATAGACCTTACCAAGCAGAAAAATCCTATTTCGGAAATAGTCCTTACAGAAGATACCCAACAAATTCACGAGGTGGTCGTTACCGCTATGGGTATTCAGAAAGACTCCAAACGTTTGGGATATGCCGTAAGCTCTATCAACGCTGAAGAACTCACCAAAACCGGAGCGACCAACTTTGCCTCCGCTTTATACGGCAAAGCCCCTGGTGTACGCATCACGCAGACACAAGGAGGTTCTGCTGGTGCTGTTGCCATCAACGTGAGAGGACTTACCTCCATCACAGGCAATAACCAACCGCTTATCATATTGGATGGTGTACCCATACGAAATGGGGGAACTGGAGATGGAAGCGACTTTGCTGAGTTTGGAAATGACGGCCGCATACGCTCCAACGGACTTGTTGACATCAACCCGGAGGACATTGAAAACATCAGTATTCTAAAGGGAGCCTCCGCAACCGCCCTTTATGGTTCAGAAGCTGCCAACGGAGCTGTTGTCATCACCAGTAAAAGAGCAAAAAAGAAAGGACTTAGCGTTGATTTTACGGCACAAGCTATGGCCAACGTACCTGCCTACCTGCCAAAAATGCAAAGCGAATATGGTCCTGGTACTTATAATCTGTCTTACAACAGCGAGTTTGAAAAACAAACCGGCGGATTTTATCAACGTACCTATAATGGTCAGACCTATAGAAGCGTACGTTCCACCAACCAGGCTTTCGGTCCGAAATATGACGGCAGTGATGTTTTGTATTGGGACGGTACTATCCGGCCTTATGAAGCCATATCTGAAGATCCATGGAACGAATTGTTCAGGACAGGTTTGACACAAACCTATTCACTCTCCATCATGCAGGGGACCTCACGTGCCAGTACCCGTTTCGCCTATACATTCACCAATGAAATACCCAATGCGCTGGTAGGCACCTATAACAAACACAATTTCAAACTTACCGGTTCCTATAGAATCGCTACACCTTTGACATTGGAATACTCGGTCAATTATATCACCCAGGATATATATAACCGTGCACAGACATCCTTGAATCTTTACGGCAGTTTCTCCAATGGATTCTCAACCTTTGTTGATATACCTTATCTGAAAGAAACCTATACAACCAGTCTCGGATACAGGAATACATTTGTGGGCGGCGATGCCACATTAACCCCTAATGAATCATGGATTTACGATCCAGGATCGCTGACCGGTTTGTCCAACATGTTTTGGAATCTGTACCACAAAAACAGCAAAGAGACAGAAAACCGAATCATCGGCATGGTCAGACCCACATGGCAAATCACCCATTGGCTCAATCTGCGCGCACAGATATCAACAGACCTTACCTCCGCCAAACAAACCATCGAATCGGATACAGAACGTCCAAACGCATTGTATGACCCAAGCGGCGAATTCAAAATGATCAGTAGAAGATATGATATCATCTACGGGGATGTTATGCTCAATTTCAATTACGATATCAATCGATTTAACATTGCCGCCAGTGCCGGATGGACCGGAAGGTATGAAAACATGAACAATATCCAAGTGGCCACCAATGGTGGACTTACCACTGAAAACTGGTTTGACTTGAATGCGAGCCGCTACACGCCCTCAGCTTCCATTGCAAGAATGGAATTGCTCAAAACAGGTTATATGGCCACCTTGAGCTTGGGTTGGGACAATTATCTGTTTGTAGAAATGACAGGTCGCCAAGAACGTTCCTCTACGCTAAAAGACCAAAGTTTCTTTTACCCATCCATCAATACCAGTTTTGTTTTTACGGATGCATTAGGAAGTCTCCGCCCCTCATGGTGGGATTTGGGAAAAGTCCGTTTCTCTTATGGCGTTGTAGGAAATGCTCCTGAGCCCTATGCAGCCAATATCATTTACGAACAAGGCTCAGACAATGGATTTACCTGGAACTATGTACCCTCTGCCTTGGGAAATGCACAAATCAGGCCGGAAGAAAAATATGAATACGAAGTTGGTTTGGAAAGCAAGTTTTTCAATAACCGCTTGTCTTTTGATATTTCCTATTACAACAATATTGTCAAGGATCAGATTTTGGCAACACCGCAACCTTGGTCTTCCGGCGTTTCAACAATGTTGATGAATGTGGGTCAGGTTGCCAACAACGGCTGGGACTTTGCTCTGAGTGCAACCCCGGTACTTACCAAAAATTTCCGCTGGGATATTACGGCATCCTACGGATTTTACCGAAACAAAGTATTGAAACTTGCCGATGGCGTACCTTATCTGGAGATAGCCAACCTGGGAGGAAGCGGCGTAAAAATCCTTGCTGTCGAAGGACAACCCATGGGTGATATCTACACACAGGTTCCACAAACTGATGAGAACGGTAATTATCTGGTATCTGACAACGGACTATACTTGAACCAAAGCGATTTGCAGAAGGTGGGCAATATCAATCCTGATGGAGTTGGCGGATTCTACAGTTCATTCAATTTCTACAACTTTTTCCTTGATTTCAGCATTGATTTCAGAATCGGAGGTGATGTAATCAATGAAATGAACCAATACGCCACTGCATTAGGGCTGACAAAAGAATCGCTCCAATACAGAAGCACAGAGACCGGAGGCCTTTCCTATTATTATCCGGACAACAACAATACTGGGGCTAAACCTGTGCAGGTAGACCCAAGTGTACAATCCGGTCCTAACGGTGAATATATCTACCATGACGGTATTATCAATGAAGGTATAGTTGCCTCTACCGGCCAACCGAACGATTATATCATTCCTGCAGGATATTACTATTACTACACCTACAATTGGGGAACCAGTACTGAACAGACTACCTACATGCACTCCGTTTACGACAACACCTACGTAAAACTCCGTGACTTGACTTTTGGATACAGATTCCCCAAGAAATGGATTGAAAAGGCCAAAATAAACAGCCTAACGATTTCTGCTTATGGTAGAAACTTGTTCTACTTCTATAAAGCACTTAAGAATTATGATGCAGAATCTTCGGTTGGTACTTCTTGGGCAAACCAAGCAATTGTTGGTAATTCAACTACCGCAACGCGTAGTTTTGGTATAATGTTAAAAGCAAGTTTCTAACTGCATAAAATCCAAACCTTATGAAAACAATATTCAAAACAATCATATTATCTTGCTTCTGTATTCTGCTGACAAACTGTACAGACGAGGATTTCAACAGTAAATACAATGACCCGTCCAAGGTCAATGAAGTAACAGTAGGCAACCTGATGACAGGTGTCTTTCAAAAGGCAAAAGACTATTCCACGTATGAATATGGACGCTTTTTCAGTCTTGACCCGACCTTTCTTGGTAAATGCGCCCAAACTTATGGTTTTGTCTACAGTTCAGACATGTATGCACCTGCCTACGAACCGGGCGTAGACAATCAATGGTCAAACGTCTATTCGTGCATGATGCAATACAAGCAATTAGAGAAGCTGTATCTGGAAGAAACGCCAGAAGAACAGGAACAAGATGAAGCCTTTTATCTGGCTGCCAAAGTTCATTTTTATGACTACTTTACAGCTACGACCAATATTTTCGGTGATATGCCCTTCAGCAAAGCATGTACATTACCGTTTACCAATGATGTCGAAGCTTCATATGCTTCATTCGACAAAGCAGAAGACATATATCAAACAATCATAGAAGAACTAAAGACTGTCGCCCCCAGATTCCGTGAGGTTACAACGCCCAGGAATTTCAACACACAAGACTTCATTAACAATGGAGATTTGACAAAATGGGAACGCTATGCCAACTCGCTCCGCCTGCGCCTGGCATTGAGAGTTGCCACTCAGGGCCCATTGGTGGAGGTGGGCAGAAATGCCATCAAGGAGATTTTGGAAAATCCTGATGCTTACCCTTTGGTTGAAGAACAGTCCGATAACATTTACATCATCAACCAAAAATCCGGCCAGCTTAATTTCACAGCCGGCAGCGGCCTGGGTGATGTGGGATGGGAAAGCAACCGGTGGGCCTCAGGCGCCATCATCGACCGCATGCTGTCGCACGGAGCTTATGACATGAACAGCACAGACTCTCTAAGCGGCAAATATGTAAAAGGCACGGATGACCCACGTATTCTGCTTTACTATAATGCGACAAAAATCATCAACAAAAACACAGGAAAACTTGATAGCGCCGTTTATCTGGGTACCGACCTGACAGTTTCGGATGACATTACAGAATATTATCGCACACAGGCAACCGACGAATATGGCAATACCGGTTTCTCCCAAATCACCCAATACGGTTTCTTTTGGAACAACGACAAATTTGACATGCTTATCATTGCCTCACCCGAAGTGCATTTCATAAAAGCCGAAGCATATCTGATGGGATATGGAGTAAGCAAAGACGAGAGCAAAGCACAAGCTGAACTAGAAAAGGCTATTGCACAATCCATTGAACTGTATTACTATTACGACAATATCAGTAACGGACAAAATGCCAAACGATTCACGGCCCCTACACAAGAAGAGATTACAGCTTTTGCCGCCTCCAAATGGGACAGTGATGAATACGTCGACCATTTGGACGCCATCATCACGCAAAAATGGCTGCACTATGGCATTCTGCTGAGCAGAGAAGCCTGGAATGAAATAAGACGCACAGGATATCCTTCCGGTTTGGTCTATCCACAAGTATCCGGAAGCGTGCCTAATGTTCCCGATCGATGGAGATACCCTCAAAGCGAAGTTAACTATAATCCCTATTACAAGGATGTGCAAAGTGAAGACACTTATTACACCAAAATGTTTTGGGCCAAACAAGACTAATTGTTAAACAATCAACAGCGGTTAAGACAGAAGTCTGTTCTTGCGGACAAGGTTTAATTACGTTCCTGCAAGCATTCCAAACAGACATACAACATCCAAACAAGCCCTATGAGAGGCCGGTTCAAGCTACAACTTGAGCCGGCCTCTTTTGCAATAGTTTCCTTTCCCACACAAGAAACTGTCAGGTTATCCTTTATAGGAATAAGGTAAGTCTTCCTAAAATTCATTCCTTGAAAATGAAACTTCACATCCTATTTTGGCCATTTCAGCAACAAACCACCTTTCAGACAGTCTGATCTTCCTACTTTTGCGGGCAAATTACGAAATTTAGAATATGTTTGAGAAGATAGTTAGATTTTCCGTCCGGAAAAAATTGATTGTAGCATTGATGACAATGTTACTATTGGCAGCCGGCATATATTCTATGCTGACCTTACCAATTGACGCTGTGCCTGACATCACCAATAACCAGGTGCAGATAGTAACCGTTTCCCCCACTCTTGCTCCTCAGGAGGTGGAACAGTTGATTACCTTTCCTATTGAGGTTGCCATGAGCAATATCATGAATGTAAAAGAAATCCGTTCCGTTTCCCGATTTGGATTGTCACTCGTAACCATCGTGTTTGATGAGGATGTTCCCACTTTGGATGCCCGCCAACTTATCAACGAACAAATACAGGTTGTTGCGGGAGAAATTCCAACAGAACTCGGAACGCCCGAACTGATGCCTATTACAACCGGATTAGGAGAAATATACCAATATGTACTGAAGGTTGAACCGGGATATGAGGACAAGTACGATGCAATGGAATTGCGTACAATTCAGGATTGGATAGTCAGACGCCAGCTGTCAGGCATTCCTGGCATTGTTGAAATAAACAGCTTTGGAGGTTATCTGAAACAATATGAGGTTGCCATAGACCCTGATGCCCTTTATTCGCTTAACATCACCATCAGCGAAGTATATGATGCACTGAGCAAGAACAACCAGAATACAGGTGGTAGCTATATTGAGAAAGTAAACAAAGCCTATTATATCCGTTCGGAGGGCATGATTAGTGATCTCAACGACATTAAGAATATTGTTGTCGTCAATCGGGGAGGCATTCCCATTCACATCAGTGACATTGGAGAAGTTCAATATGGATCGCCCAAACGTTTCGGAGCAATGACCAAAGATGGTGAAGGTGAATGTGTCGGAGGGATTGCCATGATGCTGAAAGGCGCCAATGCCAACAACGTAACAAAGGAATTGGAAAAACGAGTGGAAAAAGTACAGAAAATGCTGCCGGAAGGCGTAACGGTTGAACCCTACCTCAACCGTTCGGAACTCATCAACCGTAACATTTCAACCGTTATCCGCAATCTTATCGAAGGCGCCGTGATAGTTTTTCTCGTACTAATCATTTTCCTTGGAAATGTTCGAGCCGGAATGATTGTCGCATCTGTCATTCCACTCACCATGTTGTTTGGGTTCATTCTCATGAGGATATTTGGAGTGTCGGCAAACCTGATGAGTCTGGGAGCCATTGACTTCGGTATTGTCGTAGATGGATCAATTGTCATTCTTGAAGGCATATTGGCACATCTGTATGGGAAAAATATGATAGGCAAAAAACTGTCCCAGGAAGAAATGAACACCATGGTAGAAAAAGGAGCGGCAAAAGTTGTCAGAAGTGCCACATTTGCCGTATTAATCATTTTGATTGTATTTTTCCCCATCTTGACCCTGTCAGGCATAGAAGGAAAGTATTTTACACCAATGGCTCAGACCTTAGTGTTCTGCATCATCGGGGCTTTACTGCTTTCACTTACCTATGTCCCCATGATGGCTTCGGCATTCCTCAAAAAAGACTTGAACATAAAACCGACCTTTGCAGACCGTTTCTTTAACTATCTCAACAAGGTTTACAAAAAGGTCTTGTCATTTACGCTGAAGCATGTAGGGGCTACTATCCTTACGGCGTTTGCACTGTTAATTGCCTCTTTGTTCTTGTTCAAACGCTTGGGAGCTGAGTTCATTCCTACTCTCGATGAAGGTGACTTTGCCATGCAAATGACACTTCCCGCCGGTAGTTCACTCAGCAAAAGCATAGAAACCTCCTTACGGGCAGAAAAGCTTCTGAAGGAGACATTTCCTGAGATTGAACATGTTGTGGCAAAAATTGGTACAGCAGAAGTCCCTACCGACCCCATGGCTGTGGAAGACGCCGATGTCATGATTGTTATGAAGCCTTTTGAGGAATGGACTTCTGCCAGCAGCAGGGCAGAAATGGTGGACAAGATGAAACAAGCATTGGAACCAATCACCGATGCAGAGTTCAATTTCAGCCAGCCCATCCAATTGCGCTTCAATGAGCTGATGACAGGTGCAAAAGCCGACATAGCCATCAAACTCTACGGTGAGGACATGGAAGAGCTGTATGCACGTGCCAAAGAAGCCGCTACCTATATAGAGAAAGTGCCAGGCGCATCCGATGTGATTGTTGAACAAGCCATGGGACTTCCACAATTAGTTGTTAATTATGACCGTTCAAAAATTGCCCGCTATGGTATTAATATAGAGGAGCTTAACACGATTATCAGAACGGCCTATGCAGGTGAAGTGGCAGGTGTCGTGTTTGAAAACGAAAGACGTTTTGACCTTGTTGTACGCCTGGACAATCAGAAAACAAAGGAATTGGACTTAAACAGGCTGTTTGTACGTACCACAGACAACATCCAATTACCCGTTAGTGAAGTGGCTAGCATTTCCTTGGTAAACGGTCCATTACAAATAAACCGGGATGCAACCAAGAGGCGTATTGTGGTCGGCGTTAACGTCCGGGATGCTGATATACAGCAGGTAGTTTCCGACATTCAAAAGGTACTGGATGAAAACATCCAGCTCAAACCTGGCTATTACTTCGAATACGGAGGACAATTCGAGAATCTTCAAAATGCCATCCGAACATTGTCAGTGGTTATTCCTGTAGCCCTTATATTGATTCTGCTACTGCTATTCTTTGCGTTCCGTAGTGTAATTTATTCTTTGGTTGTTTTCTCCACAATCCCTTTATCCATTATCGGTGGAATTGTTGCCCTATGGGTGAGAGGTTTGCCATTCAGCATTTCTGCAGGTGTCGGGTTTATAGCTTTGTTTGGTGTCGCCGTGCTCAATGGTATACTTATGATTAATCATTTCAATGCCCTGCGCAAAAGTGGAAAATATTATATGACAACTGATACTATTATCCGACATGGCTGTCCGCATCTGCTCCGTCCGGTATTTCTTACAGGTCTTGTGGCTTCGCTGGGGTTTGTGCCCATGGCCATTGCACAATCGGCCGGTTCTGAAATTCAAAAACCATTGGCCACAGTGGTAATCGGCGGCTTGATTGTTTCTACCCTGCTTACCCTGATTATTATCCCTGCATTTTATAAACTGGTAAGTATGCTCTCTTATTCATGGAGAAAGAAAAAAAACGTACAGTCCAACAAAAGCAAAAAACTTCCTATTATGATATGCTGCTTGCTGATGGTTTCCTTTGCTTTTGCAGAAACACCTGTCCGTACTGTAAGTCTGGACGAGGCTATAGCCATTGCAACAGAAAACCATCCACGACTTAAAATGGCCAATACGGCAATAGAAAGAAGCAAAGCCACACGTGGAGAAGTGTGGGATGGCGGCAGCACCTCCTTCAATTATTCGTGGGGACAGTTAAACGGCACATACAGTAAGGACAACGAACTTTCAGTGGAACAATCCCTAGGCTCATTGCTAACGCCGTTCTATAAAAATGCATTGGTCAATACACAAATTACAAAGGATGGTCTCTACCGGGATATGGTGCAAAAAGAAATCATTGCGGAAGTAAAACGGGCTTGGGCCTACTACCAATATGCGTTTCATATTTATTCCCTTTACGACGAACAGGATTCTTTGGCTCTCCAACTGAGCAAGACAAGTGAATTGCGCTATCAGCAAGGGGATATCAGCCTATTGGAAAAAAACACTATCAATGCTATGGCGGCTGATTTACGCACACGCAAAATGAAAGCATGGGAAGACTTGAAACTATCTGCCAGACGTTTCACATGGAGCTGTTATTCTCCTGAACAGATTGTGCCTGCCGATACTTCATTGACAACCTTTACGCTTGACAACATAACAGATACGACACTCTCTGCTACGCACATGGACTATTTTCAAAGCTTGGTAACAGAAAAAAAGAACATGTTGAATGTTGAAAAAAGCAAGTTTTTCCCCGAAATCGTATTGGGGTATGTCAATCAAAAAATTACTCCTTCTACCGGTCTGGATTCCTGGATGGTTGGTATTTCCTTTCCCATCCTTTTCTTTCCACAAATGAGCCGTTGCAAACAAGCCAAAATGGATTTGAAGATGGCCGAATGGGAAGAAGTGCAAAACAAAGCCTTGTTGAGCAACAAAGTAATTGAGCTGCAAAGCCAACTTAGCCAACAGCAAAAGACCTTGGACTATTATGTCAATGCAGCCTTGAAAGAGGCTCGCTCCCTTACGGAAGGGGCACTGTTGCAATTTCAAGAGAGCGCTATTGGCATAGTTGAATTTGTGCAAAGTCTTGAAACAGCCCGAAACATCTATCAAAACTATATTGAAACTGTATATTCATATAATATTTCAGCATTAGAACTAGAGTTATATACCAAATAACATTACATACAGAAATGAAAGCCATATTCTATTTAGCCATTTCGCTATACATGGTTGCCTGCAACCAGCCAAAACAAGAGACATCAGAAGCAACCCCATCACCCGTCTCCACTCATATCGAGACAGAAACGAAACCTGACAGCACAACCACTGATGCAGTAAGCGGAGCTACCAATGTAGCCAATGCCACCACATTTAACGGTATTTTTATTGTTGCCCCCCAACAGCAAGCTACCGTAAGCGCCCTTATGGGCGGTATTGTGGAAAGCACCTCTCTTCTTGTCGGAAAATCAGTAAAGAAAGGTGATGTTA
Source organism: Candidatus Gallipaludibacter merdavium (assembly GCA_017694875.1). Taxonomy (GTDB): domain Bacteria; phylum Bacteroidota; class Bacteroidia; order Bacteroidales; family Paludibacteraceae; genus Gallipaludibacter; species Gallipaludibacter merdavium. The sequence goes on along the minus strand of JADIMG010000079.1, from coordinate 31,002 downwards.
TTGCCGTATTGGACAATCCTGAATTTATCAATCTGCAACAGAGTTATCTGGATGCTACTGCACAGTTGGAATTTTTAGAGAAGGAATATCAACGCCAGCAAAATCTTGTAGCCCAGGATGCCGCATCAGAAAAACAGTTTCAACAAAGCAAGGCCGATTTTCTGTCAGTTAAAAGTAAGTCGGAAGCCTTGGCTGCTCAATTGTCGCTTTTAGGTGTTGATGTAAACGACCTGCAAACCAATGGTATGATAACACGCATGGAAATTCAAGCCCCATTGAGTGGCAGTATTACTACAACCAATGTCAATATAGGTAAATATCTGAATCCAGGTGACCCCATATGTGACATTATTGACAACAGTCATCTGCTGATTCAACTGACAGCTTACGAAAAAGATATCAGAAGCCTGCATGTAGGCAATCGGCTTGAGTTCCGTGTGAATGGAATGGGAGAAGAAAACTTTGAGGCAGAAATCATCAGCATAAACCAGAAAGTAGATAATGAAAACAGGTCTATAAAGGTATTTGCGCGCCCCTTGGAAACGCGCTCTGATTTCTGCGCAGGAATGTATGTCAATCAAAAATCAAGAATAATTAATACTTTTGCGGAATGAAAAGTATTACCCGTAATAAATATGTCTATATTATTGGGATTATCTCTATTCTGGTAGCATTTCTAACACATTTGCCCGAGTTGATAGCGCTTTCCAGCAGTGACTCCCTGTTTGCTGACATGAGAATAATAGACGTTATAAGTGAAGTCATTTTCACATTATTCTCCTTGTTACTACTGTTTGCCCTAAACATTAAAATATTCCGCTTCAACATGGGTATGGTGCGCATAGGATGGAAACAGCTGGCCCTATCCTTCATTCTGACCTGGATACTCAATAGCCTGCTTGGGAAAGGATTTGTCCTGCTGCACCATTATTACAACATTCCCGCTATTGACGCTTTGCTGCACCATTACCTGCATCCACTACGCGATTTCCTGATGACATGCATTGTGGTTGGCAGCTGCTATCTCATCCACATGGCTCGCAGAAGCCAGCTGGTGTTGCAAGACAATCAAAACCTGCGCACCGAAAATCTGTTGTGCCAATATGAGACACTGAAAAGCCAATTGAACCCCCACATGCTTTTCAATTCACTGAATACCTTGTACTCTCTAATTCGGGAAAACCCTGACAAGGCACAATATTATGTACAGGAATTGTCAAAGGTATTACGCTATACTTTGCAGGACAATGAGAGCCATACAGTTACATTGGAAGAGGAACTTGCGTATGCCCAATCATATATCTATCTGCAAAAAATGAGATATGAGGACAATCTCAATTTCGACATTCAAACGGATCCATCATCCTTGCATAAGTCTCTTCCGCCAATGGCTATACAAATGTTGATAGAAAACGCCATTAAGCATAATGAAATCAGCAACCGCAAACCTCTCCTCATATCGATACACGCAACAGATGATCAGGTAATTGTCAGCAATCATCTGCAACCCAGACTTACCAATGATTGTAGTACACAAATTGGACTTGACAATTTGTCAAAAAGGTATCAGCTGTTGTTTAAACGAGATATTGAAGTCAAAGCAGAAGATGATTTTTTCACCATTAAACTACCCCTTATATGAATGCGCTAATAATAGAAGATGAAAAAGCAGCATTACGCAATCTGAAAGCCGCCATAGAGGAAGCAGGCTTCGATATTTCTATTGTTGGAGAAACCGATAGTATCATGGATACTGTCAATTGGTTGAAAACACACCCTATGCCCGACTTGGTTTTTATGGACATTCATCTGGCAGATGGTGATTCTTTTGAGATATTTCATTACATCGACATTACCTCTCCCATCATTTTTACTACCGCTTATGATGAATATGCTTTAAAGGCATTTAAAGTAAACAGTATAGACTATCTTTTGAAGCCTATTACACCATCTGACCTGAAAGGTGCACTTAATAAATTGGAAGGATTGGGAAATAATAAATTGAGGCAACCGGTCAATTATTCTACTCTTGTCAATGAGCTGAGGAAAAGTGAAAAATACAAGACTCATTTTCTCATACCAATCAAGTCCGACAAATTCATTCCCATCGATGCCGAAGAAATCCTCTTTTTCTACATTTCCGACGGTCAGGTGAAAGCAGTTGATAAAAACCGGAAAGAGTTTGTTTTTCCTCAAACCTTAGACGAACTGGCAGAATCGTTGAATCCGCACCAATTTTTCAGAGCCAACCGACAATATATTTTATCAAAGCATGCCATACGTGATATAGATTTATGGTTTAACAATCGTTTGGCTGTCAATCTGATTGTACCCACCGAACGGATACTTATCAGCAAGGCAAAGGTACAGGAGTTTAAAGATTGGTTTACCTCCAACTAACCAGCGCGACAAACATACTACCCTTTGACCAGTTATCCAACTGATTGTATGGGGGATGAGGCTATGCGAAAAGTGAGCTGTTAGAAAGATTTATTGTTACTATTTTCGTATCAAAAAAACGCACTTCTGCCATTTTTCCAATGACACACACATTCCCGACAACAATACATAAAAAAACACTATGAAACTATATGCGGAACTTCTTTCAGGAGAAGCAACAATGCGTTTACGGAATTTTCAATGCTAACGTCAAGGCTTTCCGCAGCCCCTTTCATTGAGTGTACAGGCATTCCATTCTCCCTTTTCACATTGGCGAAGTTATATGCCTGATTTTAACTTTACAACGGACTCTTCATACAGCCCCATTTCTACACATTATGCCATTTTGTTGCCATTCTGAAAAAATGTATTTTTCATTTGTGCACCACTTAGCTTTGCGTATCTTTGCAGAAGGATTAAAACAAATGGATGGTACAAACAGGAAAAGATAAAAAAAAGAAAGGTTGTCATCACGACAACCCAATCTTTACTTAACCTTAAATCTAATACCATGAAAAACACGATGCAAAGATATAGGCTTTTATATTTATGTGCAAGACAAATCATATCAAAAATCTACATTTAACTCGATTTTAACATATCAGAAACTATTTGATAGCTGCAAACACGAATTATTAGTACTAAAACACCAAAAACAATAACAAAATGTCAGCAACAAAAGCAATAAAGGAAATCACAGTTACCCCAGAACTCTCAGCAAAAGCACTTGGTTCCGGTTCGTTAATGGTTTTTGGAACGCCTGCCATGGTAGCATTAATGGAAGCGACAGCGCAAATGGCTGTAGATGGACTCAAAGAAGGGGAAACAACAGTCGGTACACTTGTCAACGTAAAACATGTAAAAGCACTGCCAATAGGAGCAAAGGCAATATGTACTGCCACATTGCTTCAACAGGAAGGACGTCGTCTGCTTTTCCAAATTGAAGTCAAAAATGAAGCAGGAGAATTGCTTGGTGAGGCAGAACACGAACGCTTCATTGTCGATGCCAATCGTTTCATGTCTAAATTGAATTAAATATGACCATAGTTTCTTCTGATGTAAGCCAAGACCTTAACCGGCTTTTAACGGAATGCGATTATGATATATTATTCGTATTGACAGATACAAATACGCAAAACTATTGCCTGCAACAACTTCAAAAGAAAGTTCCTGCCATCGACAATGCCACCAAATTAAATGTCACAGCAGGGGATGAACACAAAACTATAGAGACAGCTATCTACCTATGGTCTGAATTAGGGAAAAAAGGTGCTACCAGGCATTCTCTTTTGCTCAATATTGGAGGTGGTATGATTACCGACTTAGGCGGATTTGTCGCTTCCACCTACAAGCGTGGCATGAAATATATAAATGTATCCACGACTCTACTCGGAGCCGTAGATGCTGCCACGGGGGGTAAAACAGCTGTAAATTTTAATGGTTTGAAAAATGAAATCGGGGTATTCCAACTACCGGCTCATGTAATTGTTGCCACAGATTGTTTTGCAACGCTCAGCCCAGACAATCTCCTATCAGGCTATGCAGAAATGATAAAACACGCATTGATTTCATCTGAAGAAGATTTGCGGCAAACCTTGAATTTTGATGTTCAGACCTTCAACAAAGAAGAACTGATAACCCTCCTAAAACGGAACATCGAAATTAAGACACAAATCGTCGAAAAAGACCCAAAGGAACAGGGCATCCGAAAGGCATTAAATTTTGGTCATACCATCGGACATGCAATTGAAAGCTACTCATATACAACACCCCATCCCATCTTACATGGTTATGCTGTATTATGGGGAATGATAGCTGAATTATACTTGTCACATATCAAACAAGGATTTCCTAAAACGGTACTAAGCAATATGCTCACTTTTGCCAAGCAACATTATGGACTGCCTACCCTCTCATGCAAATCATATGATACATTATACAATCTGATGAAGCATGACAAAAAGAACATGGACATACAACACATCAACTTCACTCTTCTGGCTGATGTCGGCAAAATTGCCATCAACCAAACAGCCACAAAAGAAGAAATCTTTGAGGCTGTTGATTTTCTGCTGAACAATTAACAGCCCATTGAGTTGCTTTCTTTTTGTCTATATAAAGTCACAGGTAAATTGCGTTGCAATTTACCTGTTTCCATTTATTTCTTATAAACAAGAAAATCCTTTATTGTCTTAACTGCACCTTCAATTCCACAAACAGAAGTGTTAAGACACAAGTCATAACTGGAAGCGACTCCCCATGACTTATCCGTATAGAAATCATAATAGGCAGCACGCTCTTTATCAGACTTCTTCATTCGCTCTTCTGATTGTTTTTCATCAAAATCATAATGTTGCATGATTCGGGCAATCCTGTCATGCATATTTGCCATGACAAAAACATTCAAACAATCCTGGCGCTCACGAAGAATATAATCCGCACAACGTCCCACAAAGACACAATCATGCTTTTCCGCTTCCCTGCGAATAACATCGCTCTGAATTTGAAACAGCGTATCATTGGTAAGCCCAGAAACAAAAGGCAAGTAAGAATTCCAAGGCACATGCAACCCCCAAAATCCTCCACTCTTTTCTGCACACTCATCTACACGCTCAAACATTTCTTCACAAATACCACTATCTTTGGCTGCCAACAAAAGAATTTCCTTATCAAAATACTTCATATTGAGTTCCTGCGCCAATCGCTTGGCTATTTCGCGTCCTCCACTTCCCAGCTGCCTTCCAATGTTTAAAATCATAGTATTATCTCCTTTCTTTTTTCCCTTTATTTCTCTGCTGTCAACAAAGCATATTGGGCCTTAAACTTTCTAATTTGACTCACTAACATAATAGCCGCTACCACAAAAGCGACAAAATCGGCTGCAGGCAAACTTGCCCACACCCCAGTTATGCCCCAGAAATGGGGTAATATCAGCAAAAAAGGAATCAAGAATATGACCTGTCTGGTCAAAGACAGGAAAATAGCCTTTTTTGCCATACCAATACTTTGAAAGAAATTACTCACAACCATTTGAAAGCCCACCAAAGGGAAAAACATGACAGTAATACGCATGCCATAGACCGCCAAGTCCGTCAATGCTTCATCTGGAGTGAATATCCGCACAATCAAACGCGGCATCAATTCACCGGCAAGAAAACCAGCTGTCGTTATCAATGTTGCATAAAATATGGTTTTACGGAGTACACCAATAACCCTATTCATCTGCAATGCTCCATAATTATATCCGGCTATTGGCTGCATTCCCTGATTCAATCCCATTACAATCATCACAAACAGGAAAGCAACGCTATTTACAATTCCATACGCACCAATAGCCAAATCACCACCGTGACTCTTTAAACCGTTATTAATCAGAATCACAATAAAACATGCTGCCAGATTCATCATAAACGGTGCCATGCCAATAGCCAAAGAATCAAACACAATACGTCTTCTCAAATGAAAGATACCCTGATGAAAATGAAGCAATTCGTCTTTATTGGAAAACAGTTTGAACTGCCACAGCAAAGCAACCAGTTGCGATAATATAGTGGCTATGGCAGCCCCTTGAATTCCCCACTTAAATCCAAAAATAAACAAAGGGTCAAGTATAGAGTTCAAAACCACTGTCATAATAGTAGCATACATGGCCTTTTGCGGATGTCCTGCCGAACGAAGAACAGAATTCAATCCTAAATATATATGTGTAATAGGATTGCCCAACAAAATGATAATCATGTAATCACGGGCATATCCAATTGTCTGCTCACTCGCTCCAAAGAACAAAAGGATAGGATCAAGAAACAGCAAGGCAAACAGCATAAAAACAACACCAATTATCGTATTCAATACCAATACATTCCCTAATATCTGCTGGGCAGTTTTATAATCACGTTGCCCCAATTTCACTGAAATCAGTGTGCTCGCTCCAACGCCAACCAAAGACCCAAATGCAGCCGCGAGATTCATTAAAGGGAAAGTTACCGCCAAACCTGAGATTGCCAACGCAGATACACCTTGACCAATAAAAATCCTATCAACCATATTATACAACGAAGAAGCTGTCATGGCTATAATGGCCGGAATAGCATATTGCCGAAGTAATTTTCCTACGGGCTCAGTCCCTAGCGTTAATGGTAAACCTTGTGTCATATTCAAATAAAACTATTAACTAAAAATATTTTTCCAACTCTTCCATTGTCAACAATGCAATAACGGGCTTCCCCTCTGGAGAATAAGCATGATTCTTACAGGCAAACAATTTATCCAGCAAATCACGCATTTCCATTTCAGAGAGTTCTTTGGCCGACCTTAGCATGGCTGTTTTTGACAAGGCAAATGCAATACGTTCCAAACGTGTTTGCTGAATATCGGAATGCCCATCTCTTACCAAACCCAGAATATCATTTAAAACCATAATAGGATCACCTCCATCCATATCAGCTGGTACTCCATTTATGGAATAAGCGCATCTATCAAAACGGTCGATATCAAACCCAACCAAACGCAAATCATCCATCATTTCTTCAAACAGGCGCAAATCATCCGGCGTCAATTCGAGTATTTCCGGAAAAAGCAACTTCTGTGACAAGCCTCTGCTATCTTTCATCTGCTGTAAAAAACGTTCGTACAATATGCGGGCATGAGCTCGTTGCTGGTCAATCATCATAAGGCCAGACTTCACCGAGGTCAAGATATATTTACCATGCAATTGCATCAATGTCCCCGACCCCATTAAATCCTCGTTAAACAAAGGAGTATCCTGTTTCGTCTCATTATCTTCTAACGGCAATACATCATGAGTGCTATCGGAAAAAGATGCATCCGATTTTTTTTCCAAACCGGCATACAAACGTTCCCAATCAAAAGATTTTCTTTGATAGTCTGACGCAGGAAATGGATTATAATGCGGATTAAACGAGGTGGACGGCGCCTTCACCTTTTCATACTCATTTGTATTTAATACAGGAATATCTATCACATTCTCCTGGTCAAAATCAATGGCTGGCCCTACATTAAACTTACCCAACGACTCTTTGACAGTAGCACACAAGATAGGCCAAATCGCCTGTTCATCAGCAAATTTTATCTCTGTTTTTGTGGGATGTATATTTACATCGATATTCTGTGGGTCAACTTCCAGATATATAAAATAATGCGGATTTACATCAGGTGTCAGCATATTTCCATAAGCATTCATGACAGCTTTATGAAAATAGGGATGACGCATATAGCGTCCATTAACAAAAAAATATTGGCTGGCACTTTTATGAGCCGATTCGGGTTTGCCTACATAACCGCGTATCCGTACCAATTGGGTATCGGTATTAATCGGCAAAAGTTGCTGTACGAAGTTTTTCTTTGACCTACCGAAAAGTTCATCAATACGCACTTTAGTGGAACCCTGAGAGAGTTCATACAGTTCTTCCTCATCGGATACAAGCGAAAAGGCAACCTTAGGATTAACCAAGGCTATGCGGTAAAATTCCGTAAGCAAGTTCTTCATCTCCGTCGCGTCAGACTTAAGGAATCTGCGTCTGGCCGGTACATTGAAAAAAAGATTCTTCACATCAAATGCACTACCAAAAGCACAACTGACAGGCTCCTGTAATTCCACATCTGAACCCGCCAATTTAATTAAAGTACCCAATTCATCTTCACGTCGTCGTGTCCGAAGTTCAACTTGTGCAACAGAAGCAATGGAAGGCAAGGCTTCACCTCTAAAACCCATAGTGTGTAGAGAAAACAAATCGGAAGCCTGCATAATTTTTGAAGTGGCGTGGCGCTCAAAAGCCATACGCGCATCCGTTTCCGACATTCCCTTTCCGTCATCAATCACACGAATAAGTGTACGGCCAGCATCCTTTAAAATTATTTGGATGCTATCTGCCTCTGCATCAATTGCATTTTCCACCAATTCTTTCAAAACAGAAGCTGGTCGCTGAATTACTTCACCAGCAGCAATCTGATTGGCAACAGAATCAGGTAAAAGATGTATAATATCCGGCATTAAACTATATCAGAAAATAAAAAACAAATATCAACAACGCTAACAATATCACCCAGAACAGCAAGGAAGAACGCTTTTTATTACGCATGCGGTCTGACTTATTTCTATCAGCCGCCTCACGAAACGAACCACGATGAAGCGTATGCCCCTTCACAGAAGAATCTGAACCGCCACGCTGCTTCTGCAATTCACGCAACCGCTCCTTGCGTTCTTCCTTTTCAGGGTCATAATAAATAGGCCGATAGTCCCATTCACGGGGTTTCTTTATTTTTGGAAACAATATGGACATAATTCAACAATCTTAATTATACTTACCATCAAAACGCACTTGCGCATCGTTGACATATTGGCGAATAGCCTGTTCGTTGTCACGCTTACAAATCAACAATGCATTACCGGCTTCTGCCACAATGTAGCCGTTCAAATCGGAAATGACAGCCAACTTACCATCTGACAGTGCAATAACATTATCCTTACTGTCATAGAAAGCCGTATTGCATTTTAATGCTACATTGCCATTTTGATCCTTTTCTGACAACTCATAGAGCGAACACCAGTTCCCCAAATCCGACCATCCAAAATCAGCACACAGCACATACACATTGGAAGCCTTTTCCATAATACCATAGTCTATGGAAATATTCTGGCACGAAGGAAACATTTCCTCAATAAATGCAACTTCCTTATCTGTATTGAAGACATTCTTTCCCATATCAAACTTGGCTGCCATCTCAGGCAAATATTTCCTAAATGCGGCATCGATGGCACGTACATTCCACAAGAAAATGCCGGAATTCCATAAAAATTCACCACTCTCCAGGAATAACTTGGCCATCTCCAGATTCGGTTTTTCTGTAAAAGCTTTCACTTTTCGAAGATTGGTATCCCCATCCGACATTTGAATATATCCATAGCCTGTTTCCGGCCGGGTTGGTGTCATGCCCAAAGTCAGCAAGCTGTCATTCTTTTCTACAAAATCAAGCCCCGTACGAATGGTTTCGACAAATGTCGTTTCATCCAGGATCAAATGATCGGAGGGAGCCACAACAATATTGGCATTGGGATTGACCGATTTTATTCTATTAATCGCATATGCAATACATGGCGCCGTATTTCTGCGCGTTGGCTCCAATAGGATTTGAGATGCAGACAAGCAAGGCAGCTGTTCCATTACCAAATCCTTGTACATCATATTTGTCACCACCAACACATTCTCCGTCGGTACAAGTGATTTAAACCGGTCAAAGGTCATCTGCAACAAGGTTCTTCCCGTTCCAAAAAAATCGAGGAACTGTTTCGGACATTTCGTGCGGCTGAACGGCCAAAATCGGCTTCCTACACCTCCTGCCATTATAACGCAAAAATTATTTTCCATATCATTAATCAAGATAATGCATAAAAGAATCAACAATTGTTAGGGTACAAAAAATACGCCAAACCCATTAGGGCTACTAAGATACGCACATAAATCGTAAGAAACAAATTTTAAGCCAGGAAAAGACATTACTTCCTCATATAAAATGCCTGGATTCTCTGCTCTACATTATGCGACAAACAATTCTGATAAAAAGTCAATTCATACAAATGATAATTACCTTGCACGAACAAATCGGCCAATTGCGGAAGAAACAACTCTGCAGAGGAAAAGCCATCCACCACCAGCACCTGATATTTGTCATCTTTTTTCACGGTAACAGTATCATTCAAATAGGCTGTCACCGTATCATTCGACCAATTCAAAGGATTGATGCAGACAGCACTCGGCGACAGTACGGGAGCTATGGCTTCAACGTTTTCTACCGAATTATAGCAAATAACCACGCCTATATCCACCGAATCTTTTGCTGGATGTATATGGGCACAGGCCATATCCTGTTCTGTTACCTTATAACCAATCACATAGGCGGCCACCATGCGTTCATAGGCTTCATCGTCCATCATTTTCAATAATTCAACTACACCTTTTGCGCCTTGACTGAAACCAGCCAACACAAACGGACGTCCATTATTGAAATGTTTCATATAATATTGAAAGGCATCCCATATATCACTCATTGCTATTGGGAAACGTTCTTCCACTACTGCTTCACCCTCTATCCATGACTCCAATGTTATCTGACGGTAATAAGGCGCATAAAATGAAGCTACTCTCCCAAAAATAGAATCTGCCAACTCCAGCGAAGGGCGTATTGCCTCACGCTGTTCTTCATTGTCAACATCTGCATAGTGGTACAAAAGACCATTGTCATCCTGCCAATCCCAAACACAAGTTGGCGTCACATAAAAAATATCAACCTGAGCCGAATCATCCAATACCATATACCATGAGCTGGAAGATTCATAATCAGGCTTCTCGGGTATATGTTCCAGATTCTGTTTCTGTACACATGCATGAAGAAACAAAACAAAAAACAACCCCAATGAAAAAATCAACCTATTCATTTTTATCTATCTTTTTCTTTGGGGACGCATGTATAATTTTTCTGCATATGCATCGCTCACCCGCACGCAAAAACGCATAAAGTCATCATAAGCGCTTGCCGAATAACGTCCCCCCCTCAATAGAAGTTTATGGATAATTATTGCTCCGTTAGGAAGCAATTCTGTATGCATAGAGAAAGTACCATATTCAGAGTCAATGATACGGTCATTGGGAAACAAATCTATTTCGTAATTCTCAGGAATAATTATTTCCATAGTATCAACATAAGTAAACCCCTCTTTCACAAACACATCATCGCCCATACGCCGATAAACGGGCAACACGTCAGGAAAACCATTACGCAATACATTGGGAGACATAAACAACGTGCTACCAACATAATCCGTAAAATACCCATTGGACATTTGCGTATGCAACAAGATGTCAGGATTTTCACCTACTGTTTCCACCAAAGACATCTGACCAATATTCATAGGATGAGCCAACATGTCAGAAAATGCCTGTTTCCGCATGCGCAGCGGTTTTATCAATAAAGGACGCATGGTCTCATAGCACATTCCATAAGAACGAAGTTGCAAGTCCATTTTTGTCATGCCAGAACTTTCCACTACGATACGATTGTAGGAAGTTTGTCTGTTGGCAGTATCCGGAAAAAGCGGCAAACGAAATATTTCATTAGTACTCTCTCCTATTACCAACATATCATGTCCCCTCAACATTGACCTCAAATAACCCTTTTCAACTATTGTATCCCCTCCATCAAGCCAAATGGAATCCTCACCACATTTTATGCGCAACAAGGCATAGTCCAACTGATGACGATTAGGGGTTTCCGCCAGATTCTCACCCTGACGGCTGGTTAGCACATATTCCACATCCATCCCTGCCTCTCTTAAAACAGCCCACCAATACATGGCCAACATCCTACTATCCAATTGTCGGAAATAGGGTAAATCCGATACTGGTGCCAAAGGTAAGTCACCAGAATACCACTCAAACAGATTATAAGGCTGTGTCACTGCCATGGAATCTCTCAACACCCGAAATTTCTCCTGCTCGGAATGTGCCGTATTAGCCAAAACACTTATCTTGTTCCTCTGCTCGTCGGACAAGGAAGCCATATCTTTCAGCTTCTTGTAATACCACTGCGCATAAGCAGCCCAATCGTTCAAATCTCCACTTTCCTCCTCATTTCCAATTGGCAACATCATAATATGAGGGGCAAGCTCAGACAAAGACAAGGAATAAGGGCTATCCGGTATTGCAGGAAGATTACGCATTTTAAAAATATGCATTTTGACCTTATCTGTCGTTGACTGTGTATAATCTTCAAAAATATTGAAAGCGACATGTTTGAAATCATAGGTAGGCGGAGCTATTATTGTATAATCAGCTCTCTCCACAGCTTGCGCTTTTTGCTTCTGAGGCATAAACAATGGTATCTTTTGAGGAGTACCAGCATATATGACTTCCCATTCATAAACAATGGTATAAGGATATGACGAAGGTTTGGGAACATACCTGTATAGCACCAGACTGGAATTCTTTTTGTCGGGCATACAAGGCTCTATGAGCAGTTTCTTTTTGTTTTCCTTCAAGACAGGCTCTCCCATTCGGTCATATATAGTAGCCGTAAATTTTGCCAGCTTACTCGTAGATGAAGAAAGAAAAATAAAATCCGCAGCAGCTTTACCTTCGGGTTCCAATATGGTAACAGCACGACTTTCCTTATAAATTGCTTTCTTATCGGATTTTATCTCAAGAACGGTTTCATTATTACGCACTACAGACAAAGCATTCATACGCAAGCCATCATCAATAATGCTTGCACGATAGTTTACATCGGCCCTACTTGCCCAAACAGTCAGGCAAAAACACAGACAAAGCAACAAGTATTTATCCATCACCTCCATTTAGTGAGCCTCCAACCAATTAGAACCTATGCCACAATCAGCCACCAAAGGTACCGTCAAATGCATGGCGTTTTCCATCTCTTCAACAACAATATGCTTCACCAGTTCCAGTTCTTCCGGAATAACAGAAAAGTTCAACTCGTCATGCACCTGCATCGTCATCGACGAGCGCACATGTTCCGTTTTAAACCGCTCTGAAATTCTTACCATTGCTTGTTTAATAATATCTGCGGCAGTTCCTTGAATCGGTGCATTGACTGCATTTCGTTCAGCAAATCCCCGCACTACACTGTTCTTGGAATTGATATCCGGAAGGTACCGCTTTCTTCCCAATAATGTTTCTGCGTATTGTAGTTTTTGGGCTTTTGCAATACTTGCATCTATAAAATCCTTAATTCTAGGATAGGATGCAAAATAGCCGTCAATCAACATTTTGGCCTCAGTGCGTGGAATATCCAAGCGTTCAGCCAATCCAAAAGCGGAGATACCATAGATAATACCAAAGTTAGCGGTTTTGGCCTTTCTACGCATATCTGATGTTACATTTTCCAAAGGTACCCCATAAATTTTTGATGCTGTAGCTGCATGAATATCACGTCCTTCCCGAAAAGCCTCAATCATGTGTTCATCACCACTCAGATGAGCCATAATGCGCAATTCAATCTGCGAATAATCCGCACTTAGGAACAGACAACCTTCATCAGGAACAAAAGCTGCACGGATAACACGTCCCAAATCACTCCGAATGGGAATATTCTGTAAGTTTGGATTACTGGAACTGAGTCTGCCTGTTACAGCAACTGTTTGATTATAGGACGTATGCAGATGTTGCGTCTTTTTGTTAACCATAAGCGGCAAAGCATCGACATAGGTGCTCAACAGTTTCTTTATTTCCCTAAAATCCAAAATTTTCTGTACAACCGGATGCTTTGAACGCAAATTGACCAACACCTCTTCTGAAGTCGAATACTGTCCGGTCTTGGTTTTCTTTACCTTCTCGTCCAATTTCAGTTTTTCAAACAGCACTTCACCAACCTGCTTAGGCGAGCTGACATTAAATTCCTCTCCCGCTAAATCATAAATTTCGTGCTCCACTTCATGCATCCGCTGGGTAAGATATGCAGACGACCGTGCCAGAGCTTTCTCATCAATTCGAACTCCCACCCATTCCATATCGGCTAATACCTTCATCAGAGGCATTTCCAAATCATAAAACAAATGCTGCAAGCCGTTCTTTTCTATTTCATCAGAAAGAATCTGTTTGAGTTGCCAGGTAATATCCGCATCTTCACAGGCATAATCAGACAAATCGTTCAAAGCTACTTGCCGCAACGGAAGTTGCTTTTTCCCTTTGCCCACCAAATCATCGTAATGAATCGTCTGATAATTCAGATAAATCTCAGCCAAATAGTCCATGCCATGACGCAAATCGGGCTGAATAAGATAATGGGCAATCATTGTATCAAACAAACGACCGTTTAATGCAATCCCGTAATGGCGCAACATGGTCAGGTCATACTTCATATTTTGCCCTATCTTGGCAATCTTATCCGATTCAAAGATGGGCTTGAAACGAGCCAATATCTCAAGTGTCGTTTCCTTTTTCTCCGGTAATATAACAAAATAAGCCTCACCCTTTTTCCAGGCAAACGACATGCCTACCAATTCTGCCTGCATGGCATTAACGTCCGTTGTTTCCGTATCAAAACAGATTTCCGTTTGCTCCGCAAGCATAGTCAGCAAACGAGTAATTTGTTCCTCTGTCTGAACCAGATGATAATTGACATTATCCGCATGAAAACGCTGTAGGGAAACAGTCTCGACAGGCATCTCTCTATCTGTCTGCTGTTCCGCCTCTGCAAACAAGGACATCTGCTGTTGTTGAGGAGGTTGGATTTTTTGCAAAAACTGCCGGAATTCCAAATCCGAATAAATAGCCACAAGTTCATCCTTATTCGGACTCTGCAAGAGTAATGCCTCTTCGTCAAGATTAACGGGAACATCAACACGAATAGTTGCCAAAAATCGTGAGAAACGAATCTTTTCTACATTCTCCTCTATCTTGTTGCGCAGTGCACCCTTTACCTGATCGGTATGTGCCAACAGATTGTCTATATCACCAAACTCACGCAGCAACTTCACAGCCGTCTTCTCACCAACTCCAGGACACCCAGGGATATTGTCAGAAGCATCTCCCATAAGTCCCAACAAATCTATTACCTGACGGCAGTTTTCTATACCATATTTTTCACAAACATCCGCTTCACCCATTTGTTCAAATCCTCCGTTATGACGAGGACGATACATAAACACATTTTCGTGGGTAAGCAACTGGCCATAATCTTTATCCGGCGTAGCCATAAACACCTGAAAATCCTTGTCTGCAGCCTTATAGGCCAAAGTTCCTATCACATCATCCGCCTCAAAACCAGGTACTTCCAATATTGGAATACGATATGCCTTTACTATTTCTTTTATATAGGGAACAGCTTTTCTAATATCTTCAGGAGTTTCTTCCCGTTGGGCTTTATATGCTTCATACGCTTCATGCCTGAACGTTTTGCCGGAAGGGTCAAAAGCAACTCCCACATGGGTAGGCTGTAAACGTTTCAGTAAATCCTCCAACATGGTAACAAAGCCATAGATTGCGGATGTATTCATGCCTTTTGAATTGATTCTCGGATTCTTCAGAAAAGCATAATACGCCCTATATATCATGGCATAAGCATCAATGAGCAATAATTTTTTCATACTTGCAAAGATACTGCATTTAGCCTGCTGAACACGCTAAAGCATCTGTAAAAATATTAAACGTGTGCCATCTCCTTTTCCAGCTTATTGATTTGGCGGTTACATCTGACATGAAACAAAATGGCAGCAATGGACAATCCCACTATGAACCCAATCCATACGCCAGATGCTCCCATGTGAAACTTAAAGGCAAGCAAATAGCCCAGTGGAAGGTTGATACAGATATAAGAAATAAACGCATAAATGACTGGTCGCTTTACATCAGTAAGTCCTCTCAATATACTGGCTCCCACCGTTTGCAATCCATCAGATATCTGAAACAATCCCGCCAATACCAACAAAGGGGCAGCTGCATCAATAACCGCCATGTCAGTTGTAAATATACGTGGAATTTGCCGCGAGAAGACAATCATAAATATCGCCATAAGCGTATTGGTCAGAAGACACAAATGGACAGATGCCTTACCTGCCATACGCAAAGCATAGAAATTCTTTTCACCCAAACGATGGCTTACACGAATTGTTGTAGCCGACCCAATTCCCACAACAAGCATAAAGGTCAGATGCGATATGTTTTGTGCTATTTGGTTGCCTGCCAGAGGTACAGCCCCCAACCATCCGACCATAATGGCCGACAAGGCAAAAGCTGTACACTCCAAAAGCATATGACCACCTATCGGCATTCCAACCCGGGCCACTGTCCAAACCTTCCTGGCCTGGAACAAATCTATGGTAATATCTTTCAAATAATTCCACCAAGAGTCGTTGGTACGGACATAAACAAAGAAACCTACAGCCATGAGTATGCGCGAAATCAAGGTTGCCACACCAGCCCCCACTACTCCCCAATACGGAAAACCAAATTTACCATATATAAGCAAATAGTTCAATACGATATTGACTATGTTAGCCACAAGCGTTATAATCATAGCCACCTTGGTATTGCCAAGTCCTTCCAAAAACTGCTTGAACAGACAAAAAAACAACAAAGGCAGCAAGCTAAACACTTGGAGTAGAAAATAAGGCTTCGCCCAACGTACCACGTTGGTATCCTGTCCCATATAGTCAAAGAAAGGATAAACCAATCCTAAAATCAGCGTAACAGCCAAACCTAAAACACAGACAAACACCAAGGCGTTGTAGAATAGTGCCTTGACACGTTCCAAATCTGACTGCACAAAGGCCTGCCCAACCAGCGGAGTCAACCCCATAACGGCTCCCATCACAAAAACCTGCCCCAATACAAAGATGGAATTGGCAAATGCCACCGAGGCCAATTCAACTGCGCCAAGGTGTCCCACCATGACATTATCCATCAAAGCGACAATACCGCCACCCACTTGTGTCAATACGATTGGCAAGGCTATCTTCAAATTGTTTTTATAAAACGGAATGTAATTCTTAAGCATTTGTATAATCGTTTTTTTCCTAAAAAGTCTTTTTTATGTTCAGATTATTCCTCCCAATGAAAAAAAGCCATTATATTTGCAGAATAAACTTCGAAGTTAAAAACTCTATATCATTATGAAAACCATTTTGAAATATTTAGGCGCTATCATTGTTTTGCTTGGCGTAGTTGCATTGGCTATTTATTATTATGTGGCACCTTCAAATGCTTGGTTAGCCGTTGGTGGTTGCGCAATGGTTATCGGCCTTTTAGCCCATATCATCATCAACCACTACATTCAAGACTAAGCAAAAGTGATGTTCATAAAAAAACCGGAGTGATTTGTACTTCGGTTTTTTTGTTTCGTCCTATTTCTTCCACTTTAGAACAAACTCATTTGCCCTTCTTCACCTTCTGTCTTATTGCTGTTTCGTGCCGACTTACGTTTCCGTTGCTGCACATCCTGGTTAGCATTTATAGGAAGCGAATCCTCTGGAATCTCAGCCACAATTTCCATCTTTATTTCTTTCACTTCCGGATTAGGTGCTTCCTCTATTCCATCCTTCGGCGTAGATGTCCCGACATCTTCCTGTGAGGTCTGTGTCTGTTCCTTCTGCGTTGGTTCCACTATCCCTTCTGAAGGTTGCTCTTCTTGCTCAAGGTATTCTTCCTGTGAAATTTCGTCATCAGACATCTCATCCCCTTGTTCCACACTTTCATTCTCCTTTGTAGATTCTTCCAAATCAACTGAATCATCATCAGCATCATCAGTTGCCTCCGCCACAGGTTTATACGGCTCGAGCTCTTCCACTTTTTCCACCTGATAAGTGGTAATGCGCTTGCCTTTTGCCTTACAGCTTTTTACAGCAATAAACTCATCAACATGAATTGTCAAAGGTTCACGTGCAGCATCATTACCTCCAAAAACAACCCTTATACGCGGATATTCATCACTCATCAGCAGCACCATATATGATGCCGGATTATCTCCCAAAAAATTAACCGGTTTAGAAGTCGGTTCCAACTGGAATCTTTTGAGATAATAATATTTCTGGTCGGCATCCCACAACACAACCGACCAAACTGTATCGGGATTGTATTTGATTACATGTACTAAATCACCTTGGAAATGGTTGGAGCTGTCAAAAGTGGTAGTATAATATTCACCATTTCTGTTTATAACAAGCACAGCATCCTCGTTAAAGAATTCTCCAAGATAAGAACCTCTGCCGTCATAATTAATACGCATAACATCCGGGTCAAACCAAACCTTACGACCGCCCAATGTTGAGCCGCCTTTCTGTTTTAGAGTTATTCGCAAAACATCATACTTTGTCAAAAGATTTCCTCTAGACTGACGTCCCTTTATGGCCAATGTACTCAAGTCTTTCTCCAATACCGTTTTTTTCAATCGGATATTAGGCTTCAAAACCACACGAATCACCTCAGCTTCGCCGTTGGAATTGGCTGTGAAATAAACAATCTTCGAACCTGGCTTTCCTTGCGTCAAGTCATAGTCCTTATCACGCGATACACCATATACAGCACAACGCTTCATATAGTATTCACCACCTTTTCCGTCACGATATACAATATTATAAACCGTACGCTTATCGTTTTTGCGGAACACATCAATGTGTATGACATTCGTACCGACAAATAGCTTGTCAGCAACCTTTACTATTTTGTACCGGCCATCCTTGAAAAATACAATGATATCGTCAATATCTGAACAGTTACAAACAAATTCATCTTTTTTCAGAGCGGTACCAATAAAGCCTTCTTCTCGATTGATATAGAGCTTCTCATTGGCCTCAACCACCTTGGTAGCCACAATCGTCTCAAAGTTCCTTATTTCCGTTCGGCGGGGATATTTCTCACCATATTTGTTTTTGAGGTATTCAAACCACTTGATGGTATATTCTGTCAGATGCTCAATATTGTATTCCACTTCAGCGATTTTCTTCTTAATCGTGGCAATATTGTCATCAGCTTTCTGTGAATCGAACTTCGTAATACGCACCATCTTTATGTCCAGCAAGCGAAGGATATCATCAGACGTAATATCCCTCAACAACCGTTCCCGGAAAGGTTGCAAGCGTGCACTCACATGAACAATCACATCTTCCTGTGAGGCACTGTCCTCGAACTGCTGGTCCTTATATATCCTTTGCTCGATGAATATTTTTTCCAATGAAGTAAAAAACAGCTGTTCCTGCAATTCAGCCAACTGTACCAGAAACTCCTCATGGAAAATCTGTTTCGTATGTTCTACACTTATACCCAACAGCTTCCCGATAGAAAGAAACTCCGGCTTTTTATTTCTGATAACACAGCAATTTGGATAAATGCTTTGCTCACAATCCGTAAAGGCATACAACGCATCAATGGTCTTGTCGGAAGATACTCCTGCCTGGAGATGTACCCTAATCTCAACCGTCGCAGCAGTATTGTCATCCACCTTCCGGATTTTTATTTTCCCCTTCTCGTTGGCCTTAATGATGGAATCAATAATCTTTCCTGTATTATTTCCATAGGGAATCTCCGTTATTACAAGTGTCTTATTATCAAGTTTATTGATTTTGGCCCTTATACGTACCATCCCTCCACGTTCGCCATCATTATATTTGGACACATCAATGAATCCTCCTGTAGGAAAATCGGGATACAATGAAAATGGTTCACCCTTCAGATAATGTTCTGCCGCCTCACAAATCTCCACAAAATTATGAGGAAGAACCTTTGAGTTTAACCCTACGGCAATACCTTCTACACCTTGTACCAACAAAAGAGGGAACTTTACCGGCAACGCAATAGGTTCCTTGTTCCTACCATCATATGACAACTTCCACTCTGTAACCTTAGGGCTATAAAGCGTTTCGAGAGCAAACTTTGACAAACGTGCCTCAATATAACGGGATGCGGCTGCACTATCTCCCGTAAAAATATTTCCCCAGTTACCCTGGCAATCAATCAGCAAATCCTTTTGTCCCAGCTGTACGAGTGCATCTGCTATAGAAGCATCACCATGTGGGTGAAACTGCATGGTATGTCCCACTATATTAGCAACCTTATTATAACGTCCGTCCTCCAAACGGCGCATGGAATAAAGAATACGCCGCTGAACAGGCTTAAGGCCATCATACACATCCGGAACAGCACGCTCCAAAATCACATAAGAAGCATAATCAAGAAACCAATTCTGATACATGCCCGTAAGATGATGCAATATTGCCGGCGAGTTGGTTTCCGGTAATTTATATGATGAATGCTCTAATGCTTCGTTTCCATCAGTATTCTGGTTCAACTCGTCTGGTTTTAATTCTTCATCTATGGACATATGCTTCTTGGGTTTGAGTATTAGTGGTTATTTCTTTGCAAAGATAGTGAAAGGCGAGCGCAGAACAAAATAATGAAACTGTTTCGATTATTTTTATGCTGTGCTGCTTCCATCATATTCTGAAATAGTGAAAGGAGAGAACAATGAAAATGAGAAACGCAGTTTTACAATTTTTTGTTGCAGAACTACATCCTAACTTATCCATCAGATAATGTTTAACCCTATCACCCCATAATGGTAAAAACGTAACAACCACATGAAAATTTTCCAATCCCTACCATTCTAAAGCGACCCCCCAAAGTCAATGCCTTGACTTTGGGGGGTCGCTACAAGACCGAAGAGAAACACTTCTTAAACAGTCATGATTTCCTTTTCTTTGGCCACCAAAACCTCTTCAATCTTTTTGATGTATTTGTCATGCAATTTCTGCACTTCTGTTTCCGCATCTTTTTCTGCATCTTCGGGCAAACCCTCTTTGACCAGCTTTTTCAGTTTTTCTATCGCTTCACGACGCGCATTTCTCACGCTAACCTTAGCGTCTTCACCTTCAGCACGGGCTTGTTTCACCAACTGTTTACGCCTATCTTCCGTAAGTGGCGGAAAACAGAGTCTGATTACCTCTCCATTATTGGCAGGAGTGATTCCTATCTCAGAATTAAGAATCGCTTTTTCTATCACAGGAAGGAGTTTCTTTTCCCACGGCTGAATGGTAATGGTCTTGGCATCCGGAGTTACTATCGTAGCAACATTTGACAACGGAGTCATACTTCCATAATACTCAACGCGTATTGGATCCAATATTCTGGCAGAAGCCTTTCCGGCACGGATGTGAGCCAATGTCTCATCAAGATACATAACAGCTGCCTCCATGTTTTCTTCAGCTTGTGTAAAATAGGGCTTTACGTCAATCATATCAATTTGTTTTTGGGGTTATAATATTTCTGTTATTTCTTTACTAACGTACCTATTGCCTGTCCTTCAAGAACCTTCTTCAGATTACCCGGTGTATCCATATCGAACACATAAATAGGCATATCATTCTCCTTGCACATAGTCGTGGCTGTCAAATCCATTACCTTCAAATTACGGTTATAAATCTCATCATATGTAATTTCCGTAAATTTCGTCGCAGAGGGGTCTTTTTCCGGGTCAGCCGTATAAATGCCATCCACACGGGTTCCTTTCAGCATAACATCCGCCTCAATCTCTATTGCCCGCAATGAAGAACCCGTATCTGTAGTGAAGTAAGGACATCCTGTCCCTGCTGAAAATATCACTATTTCACCTGCATTCAACGATTCCAAAGCTTTCTGCTTGCTGTAAAACTCTCCAATCGGTTCCATTCTAACAGCGGTCAACACACGTGGTTTAGCTCCAACCGCCTCGAGCGCAGAACTTAATGCCAGACTGTTGATGACAGTAGCCAACATCCCCATTTGATCACCTTTCACACGATCAAATCCTTTGGAAGCTCCGCTCAATCCACGGAAAATATTGCCACCTCCTATCACAATAGCCACCTGAACACCCATATCGGCCACTTCTTTAATTTGGGTAGCATATTGTGCCAACCTATTTTCATCAATACCATATTGGCGATTGCCCATCAATGACTCTCCACTGAGTTTCAACAAAATTCTTTTATAGGCTATCATATTTTTCTTTCTGTTGTTGTTACAAAATTATACATTCGATTCCATATTTGCAAAGGGCTCTATCTACTGCAAAGAATTCCAACCTTGCGCCTTGAGTGGGATTTCTTCCCCATTTCTGCCCACCAAATTGAGTCCCAACTCAGGCTTGGTCATATGACCAATGATATTCACATTGTCTACAGGAATTATTTTTTCATAATCCTCCAATGCAATAGTGAATAACAATTCATAATCCTCTCCTCCGTTCAGTGCAGCCGTCACTATATTCATATTAAGCTCTTCCGCCATCACCGCAGATTGATAATCAATAGGTATTTTATCCTCATAGATTCTACATCCCGTATTACTTTGCGAGCAAATATGCATCAACTCTGACGACAACCCGTCTGACACATCCATCATGGCCGTTGGTTTTATACCTCTCTCCTGCATGGCCGCAATCACATCACGGCGTGCTTCCGGCTTTAACTGGCGTTGCAAAATATAATCCTTACCCTCAAAATCAGGCTGCACATTGTCATTACCCTCAAAAACCCTTTTTTCTCTTTCCAAGAGCTGAAGCCCCATATAAGCCGCTCCCAGATTACCGGTAACACAAATAATATCATTGGGACGGGCTCCATTACGATACACGATTTTCTCCGTATCACCTTCACCAATACAAGTAATACTAATGCATAAACCGGTCAAAGAGGCTGAAGTATCTCCACCAACGAGATCCACTCCATAATTGTCACAAGCTATCTTAATGCCACTATACAATTCTTCCAAATCTTCTATGGAAAAACGTTTTGAAACGCCAAGCGAAACTGTCATCTGCTTCGGTTGGCCATTCATAGCATATATATCAGAAAAATTAACAATGGCAGACTTATAGCCCAAATGTTTGAGTGGTGTATATTGCAAATCAAAGTGTATTCCTTCCAAAAGCAAATCGGTCGTAACCAACACTTTCTTGTCTTTATAATCAAGTACTGCCGCATCATCACCCACCCCTTTCATGGAAGAGGCGTTTCTTAATGGAAATTTTTCAGTCAGATGACGAATCAATCCAAACTCTCCTATTGTAGCTATTGCTGTACGTTTTTTTTCCATATCATTATGTTTGCCGACAAAGATACAAAAAATGACCGATAAACAGTAAACGATGAAAAACATCTCTTTGAAAAGGAAGCCATGACGATGCCCTCAAAGCAAATGCTTTCAGAATCACTAAATACACCCTCCCCCATCCGGACAAATCTCCACAATCCGCAAAGCAACAGAAAGGGGGTTGACCCTTTCAAGGCCATCCCCCTTTCAATTATATCACAAATCTGCCTATTCTTTTTCTTTGGCCGTATCTTCCAGAATCAAGTCACAACGTCTAAACGGCTGATAATGAATCTTGTCATCTTTTGTCAGCAATACTTTTGCTTCATATG
This sequence comes from Candidatus Gallipaludibacter merdavium, assembly GCA_017694875.1. Classification (GTDB taxonomy): domain Bacteria; phylum Bacteroidota; class Bacteroidia; order Bacteroidales; family Paludibacteraceae; genus Gallipaludibacter; species Gallipaludibacter merdavium. Next base: position 7,640 of record JADIMG010000079.1, on the reverse strand, counting down.
TCTTGATTCTGCTGGCATCAATACCCCAAACATATATCAATTCATATTTTACACGCTCAGCCCGCTCCCGACCTAATTTCAAGTTAAATTCTTTGCTTCCTGAGCGGTCATAATACGGATGAACATGTACCACCAGATTTTCGTTCTCAATCATCTCCTCTGCCACATGTGCGATATCTATCAATCCTGAAGACTGCAAATCCGACTTACCGGTAGCAAAATATACGGAATATTGCATCTGTGGAACTACTTCTTCCTTTATATAGTTATTTGACACCATATAAAGTGTATCTTTATGTGACTCCATAATGTACAAAGTGTCCTTCTTTATTGCTCCAAGACGTAATGCGGCCATTTGGAGTTCGTCGGCATCGCCTTCTGCAACATCTCTCATTAACTGTTTATTTCGATAAAGCCTCCAACTGATGTTCTTGTTATGTGGATATTTTTTGGCCTTAAACTTATAACGTACCCCAACAGTTACCTCATGTAATCCATCGTTGGAAGTTCCTGCCATTTTTGCGTCCAACAAATCTGCTGCCAAACTATATCGGTAATCGTAGTATGCTCCAATCGCCCAATTCTCCGACACATTATATTCATAGCCAAATCCTAACGGAAGCATCAAACTTATTCCTTTCAAATCACCATATGTCACTTTTTCCGCAACAGTTCCGTTAAGGCTCTCTGTCGATATTTGGTAATAGCCTAAACCCATACCTAGTTTAAACAACAGATTCCATTTAAATTGTCTGGCAGACATCGTCAATAATTTATTCAAACTGATTGAGGCATATGGTGTCAATTCATGCATATCACCACCAGATTGCATGGCCGTATTCGTCTGTCCCATCCTTGTATAGCGATATTCAAGCCCTAAACCCACCAGCGGATTAATGGAATATTCGCCATAAACACCTACATTCCACTCCAAATCGGGATTGCTGAAGAAAGTAATTAATTCCTTCTCATGCTGGCTAATATCACCATCAAGAAAACTCAATCCTCCTTGAACCCCCAGTGACCAATGCGACGTCCGATAATCTTTTTCTTCATAAATAACGTCATCGTTGGCCAATATAGTAATATAGCAGAAAGTACAAAGCAAGAATAAAGACAAAACACGATTACTGTATGTTATCAACATGTTCTTCATAGAGCTATTTTTAATATACAAATGCAAAGATATAGTATTTAACCGAGTTTACAAAAAAAAATGCTCATTTACAGCAGATTCTTTGGTATTATATTTATTTTTTCCCTTTGCTCGCTTTCAGTTCAGAAGGTTTTTGCTCCAAGACAGGCAGTTCTTTCAGATTCCACAACTCCTCAAAATCCCAATTTGCCCGCAAGGTCAATTTCTTTGCACTATAGACAACCTTTTCCGGTTGAATCTTTTTCTGCTGATTACCAGTTGTCCATTTACCGTCATGATTACTGTCATAAAACATTCGCAAATAATAATCTCCGGGTTTTACATTTTCAAATTTAACCCCTTCCTCTGTTGCCTGCAACTCACGCACTATCTGGTCATTAGGGTTAAGCAATTGTATTATTGCAGTAGAATCATACGGGGTTATCTTTACTATCAAATTCGAATAGTCTTCCAAGGATTTAATCTTCAACTTAGCATTAATAGCCGCATGAGTCTTGCCATATATGTCATACATACATGCAGAATCCATCTGAAAAACATACTCGCCTGTCGGTTTCCATTCGTGCCGGATGCTAAAAGACTTATGCGTTGAATCTATTGCATTGTAATATAACGGCAACAGGTTCAATGTGCTGTCTATCACCTCATACAAATGCATCATCGTATCATTTACTGATGCTATTGGAGTGGGTGAAGACAATACTAAATTATTATAAATTTCAAATGAACTGCTGGCATTAGTCTTTATTGATAATGCCTGTTCCTGCTTTTCTGTCTGCTTGGCTTTTTTCCCAATACGCGGATGCCGATATACAGCAGAAAGGGTATCTGTCTGCGAATATAACTCAAACAAGGAGTCCGTTTTTAGATAAGTAATGGCAAAGTTCAAGGTGTCGGTTGTGATTGTAAGAGAATCTTTCAGCCAATACACGATTGTATCCTTCGTATTGTTATACTCCACCATCACATTTTTGCTCCAATCTTCTCCGATAGGTTCTATATGAGGCAGACTGTCTGCCGGAGCACTAAAATAGATGCGGAAAAAATGCTGTTCCGGACGTTCTGTCTTCAATAACCTGCGCATTATTTTATTCTCCTTAAAATAAAACAACAAAATATTATCCGGACCATACAGAATGTTATTCTTGTGCACAATGCTGTCCACAAACAACGAATCATTGAATATGGTATCTGCAACAGTCTCCGTTTTCACATAAGGCGTAATTAGGGAATCACAAAAAGCCAATCCTTCACCTGCTTGAAAAATATAATCACGACTTAAATCATTCAGGGCAAATATCTTATATTGTCCTTCCTTGATATTTTTAATAGTAAAATATCCTACCGAATCCGTACGTGTCACACGTGTAAAAGGCTTGCTCGTAAAGGCCGTATCGCTCAAATCTGCATGCAACCCCACCAAACAACCTTCAACAGGATTCAAGTCTTCCGCATTTAACAGATAACCGCTTATCTGCAAAGAATCTATTGTCGGGCCCGTTGAAAAAGCATAGGTATATCCCCGCAAAGGGTTTTTCTCATTATTATCCACTATGCTGTTGCCAAAATCTATCGTATAAGTGGTACTGTCAATCAAATCTTCATTAAAAACCACCACCAGCTTCTTACCCCTCGACTTGATTTCGGGGAGTTTCGTCTGCGGAGGCGATATGATGACATTTTCCATGGTGTTCTCAGCCAATATCAACTCGTCAAATGTCACCTCTATCTCTTTGACTTTCGAGTTCAAAGAGCCATTGGCAGGCATCTCATGCAATACCACAGGAGGGATTGTATCTTTCGGACCGCCTTGAGGGCCTTGTCCACGGTTGGCACACGAAGGCGCAATCAAACACAAGAACAATACTATAATGCTTACTACAAATGTTATTTTTCTCATTGCAAAAATTAATTATCTTACAACCAACATCTTATGTCCTATTCTGCACTTTAGGCAGTTTCTGCTCTCGCAATAGTGGTGCCATAGTTGCAGCAAAGCCTGCGAATCACCTGCATTATCAGCCGCCAGCCCCACCTGTTTCCATTGCTTTATTATGTGATTATCTTCTGCCGGCAATTCCCTGAAAAACGCAACAGCTTTATCCATCATAGCCTCATTGGAATGACATTTACCATAATAAAAGATAAAGGGAATAACGGTATTCATGATTATGAGCCGTAAAGAATTTTTTCCGACACATTTTGTATGGACATCACTTGCTTTTCCAAAACTATAATGCGTTTTCCAATATTCGGAAGGCTTTGTCTCAAACAAACCAAACATCTCTTTTACATGCCCACACTCCAACAATTGGGAAAACAACCTTTGGGAATAGTGCAACAAAGCAGCAAACTGAGCTATACGGATATAAGGAGAATTGGAAGGCCTCAGGCGATGATTCTTCCACAGCCCATCCTTAATTGGCTTCAAATCAAACTTACTGGCCAGAAATGCATACTCCTTCGATAGTTCTTGTGCATAATCATCCTGCTCCCCACACAACAGATTTGCCTGTCCGAACAGCAATGCCTCCACTTGTTTCAAGTTATTTCTGTGCTTGCAAATACATGAGAGAGGAAGTGACAATGCCATCAATTCAAACGCCATACTATTGGTGTGAAATCCAAAATTACGCGCCAGTGTCACATAAAAAGCCTCCTCCCAATTACGCTTGTTCGCCTGCAACAGTTTCTCAATATAGCCACTCTTTTCTTCGAGTCTCTCAACCAACAAGGAGTCTTTCCAACTATTGATTAGAAACAACGGAATTTCATTCAACTTTTCCGCACATCTGACCGGTTTATCACTCTTCATCAATTCATCGTAATGTTCTTCCAGCTGCTTCGGGTAATGCAGCAGACACTGCTTAACAATTTGCCCGTCAGAACGCACCACCGGCTTGTCAGCCGAAAGTACAACATGCAAAATCACATTGTCATAGTTCTTGTCTTTGTCATGTCCATGCCTATACCAATCAGATGCTCTCAAATGCATCTCCACATTGCCGGCCCACACTGTATGGCCAATCTTTATCTTCGCATTAAAGAAATCAGGCCCGGCATCTCTATTTCGTCGGCCAATATCAATCACGCTGATTTCTTCCCCATCAGTTGTCCGCAACTCAGAGGTCAGAAACAGCTTGTGTTCCCATATATAATATAAAAAAGCCTCGTTCATTCCTCTATAAGGTTCTAAATTCATAACCTTCTTCTTTCCACCACTTAATAGCTTCAGGCAATACCGCAAGCATATTTTTTGCCGCTTTCACTGAATCATGAAACACTACTATAGAGCCGTTTCTGCTATACTTCTGAATATTTTGCATTATTTCCTTGGGAGACAAGTTTCTATCAAAGTCATTTGTAATCAAATCCCATAGAATTATTCTATAGCCATACACTTTACGCAAAGCTCTCATTTGCATAAGAGTAACACGCCCATAAGGCGGACGAAACAACCGGCTTCCAATCACCCGGTCTGCATTCTCTACATTTGCCAGATACTCATCAAAGCTTACCTTTATGCCCTTCAAGTGATTATAGGTATGATTACCCACCTGATGCCCACGTGCCCGCAAATCCTCAAACAAGAGCGGATACTTTTCCACATTCTCGCCCACACAAAAGAAGGTTGCCTTCACCCGTTCTCTCTCCAATATTTCCAATACCTTCGGCGTCACTTCAGGCACACATCCATCATCAAAAGTCAAATAAATACAACGCTCATTGGGCGTATATCGCCACACTGCTCTGGGATATACAAAACGTAATATATCAGGAACCCTATATCTAAACATATAATATTATGTTATTTACATCGGGCAAAGGTACATAGAAATTCCTTAATAAAAAATCAGCCAGACATCAAGCACGGCAAGTCCTACACCACAACTCCCCTCCTCCACAATTACCCCTTCCACCATATTACACCATGCCGACAACCCAGCTCTGACATTTTGCTATATATTTCCGTTAATCACCGACAAAATATTTTTTGCATTCGCTCTACAATTTCCGCAGAACCGAAGCTGACTCCGCATAGATTTCACCAAGAGACCGAGCAATTTACATTTTAACACAAAAACCTATGAAATTCTTTCTATTTGACAGAACAGGACAATTCTCCTGCAAAAGGTCCTACAGGCTGCACTTCCTACAATTCTCTCCATCTGCAACACCCTTCTCTCCATCCTTCTTCCCATATTTCTTTTCAAATAAAGCTGCATTCTTATTCCCCCACTCTATCATTGCATCAATTATGGGAAGCAATGTCCATCCCAAATCCGTAATAGCATATTCTGAACGTGGCGGTAATTCCGGATAAATGGTTTTTGAAACAAGTCCATCCTCCGTCAATTCTTTCAGTTGAAGGTCCAAGACACGGGGCGCAGCTTCAGGAAATATTTTATGCAGTTCACTGGGGCGTAATGACCGGTCGCGCAATTCATCCAATATGCATGATTTCCATTTCGAATCAATCAAACTCATTGTCAAGCGCAATGGACAATCCAAATCAATAGGTATCTTTCTCTCGTACATAAGTCATTATTCATATATTTCCCACAAAAATACAGACAATTGCACAATAAAGTGCCATACCGAATAATTTTTCAGTACATGAATAATTTTTCAGTACTTGCACATTAAATGACTATCAAATACTTTTGTAATTAGTAATAACACATTAAATTACATATTGTTATGAGAGCTGATATTGAGGAATACAAGGCTGTCGAAAACGCTGCCATGAAGTTCGTTAAGAGTGTTGCTGAAGGCAACAGCTCCTATGCCAAAAGTCTGTTCACCGATGAAGCTGTTTTATTCGGTTATCTGAACGGACATCTTGAACACGGAAATATTGAACAATTCTATCAGAACGTGGACACAGTAGGGCCAGACCCAAACTTCAAGGCACGCATTGATGTGATGGATATAGAAGAAACGCTTGCTGTCGTACGCGTGTTAGAAGAGAACTGGGGTGGACACATCAATTTTACAGATTACCTGCTGTTAATGAAAATGAATGGAGAATGGAAATGTGTTGCAAAAGCATATAACCAGAACTCAAATACCATACAAAAATCATAAAAGACAGAAACATGAAGATTACAATTATCACAGGTAGCCCCCGAAAAAAAGGCAACTGCATGACCATGACTCATGCTTTCATTCAGGAAGCAGAGAAATGCAACCACACAATCCGACTTTTTGACGCCGTTTCCATGAATATAAGCGGATGCCATGCATGCATGACTTGCTATAAAACCGGTCATGCATGCTCTCACAACAAAGAGTTTGATGCTATTGCGTCTTCCATTCTTGAATCCGATGCTATCTTGTTTGCCATGCCGGTCTATTGGTATTCCATCCCGGCACAAATCAAGGGAGTAATTGACTGTCTTTTCTCGCTTGTAGTGGGCGGCAAAGACGTCTCCGGCAAAAAATGGGGACTTATCTGCTGCTGCGAAGAACACGACATGAACGTCATGGACGGAGTACGCATCCCTATGGAGCGCACGGCTGCTCTCCTAAAATGGGGCCTTGCTGGCGAGGTTCTCATACCGGGAGTATTGAATGAAGGAGATATCAACAACACCAATGGTTGCCAACTGGCTGCCGAATTGGTACACAAATTCTAATCGCTTATGAAAGTACTGCTAATCAACGGAAGCCCCAACAAAAACGGGTGCACTTACACTGCCTTACACGAAGTGGAAACAACACTCAACGACAACGGCATCGAAACAGAACTAATCTATTTAGGCAAGCAACCCATACCGGGGTGCATCGCTTGCATGAACTGCCTATCAACCGGACACTGTTTCCACAAGGATATTGTACAGGACATCCAGATGAGGTTGGACGAATTTGACGGAATCATCATTGGCTCACCAGTCTATTACAGTGCACCCACAGGCCAATTGGTGTCTTTCCTAAACCGGCTGTTCTTTTCCACGGAAAAACGGATGGCAGGAAAAGTAGGAGCCGCTGTCGTTTCATGCAGACGTGGAGGGGCATCCGCCACTTTTGAACAGATTAACCAATACTTCACCATCAGCAACATGCCTATTGTAGCGTCACAATACTGGAATTCCGTACACGGCCGCACGCCCGACGATGTTCTGAAAGACAAAGAAGGTCTGCAAACCATGAGGACTTTAGGAAAAAATATGGCTTGGCTACTGAAATCCATCGAAGCCGGACGGCAAAATGGTATTGAAAAGCCGGTCTATGAACCTAGAGTGCGCACCAACTTCATACAGTAGAAGCCCCACCCCTCGTTCAAGCACAACAATGGCGGAAAAGGTACATCAACTACCTTCTCCGCCATTGTATTTACTATGAATATTATTTATTATTGCTGTCCGATAAAAAAATTATCGAAGATATAAAAATAGGGCTGACTTCACTTGCGAGGTCAGCCCATTTTTGTTAGATTTCTGTCGCCAAACAAAATTAATCCAACTATGGGCAAAAGTATACA
>JADIMG010000078.1 GCA_017694875.1 Candidatus Gallipaludibacter merdavium | reverse complement strand
TTGCAACTGCAATCCATGCTCCTCCTTTTTTAAGTAATCCTTTCATAGTTTCCTGATTTAATCATTCATACCATTTAAACTAACACATTTACAGTTGTTATCCCGGATAAACATCTTTTTGTTTTATTACACTGCAAATTTATGTCTTTTTGTTTTTATTTTAAGCTGAATGAGTGCACTTTTTAAGCATAATAGCTTGTTGTGTTTTAAATTGAAAGGATTTTCTATATAATGTGTTGCAAAATGAAAAATATTTTGATGAATTGTAGACGAAATGAAATCAAATAAAGATTTAATGTAAGTAAAAAGATTCAGTATTCCTTGTTTTGTTTTCTTTTTGTTTCTTGTGGGTGAGATTTTGTGTGCAAAAAGAAATGTCAGAAACTGTTTTGAATTTATTGTGTACTGATTTGGAATATGTTTTTGAGAACCCTTCCCGACCTTCCATTATGGGGGGAGGCTGGGAAGGGATGTAATGAGGAAGATAGCGGGTTGTTTGTTTTTTACCTGTTTCCCATATTTATTCGTCGGTAAGTTTCCGGGTCATCATGAGCTATCCCTTCTTCGTCCAATTCGTCAAGAATCATTGTGTCGGATGTTAATTCAACAATTAGAAAAGCTTCCTCATAATTACCGTATTCGTCTGTCCATGAAATATACAAACGGTCTCCATTTAGATAGTAAGTGCCATACTCATCTTCAGAAACAACCTGTCCATCGCTCATAAATATCCATATGCGGGAAGTATGAATTTCAGATTGCCATGCGCCTACAATCGAACTTTCAAGGTCATTATCATCATCCGAGCAGCTTACTGCCATCAATGCCATAACAGTAAATAGCCAAAATAATCGAATTGTTTTCATAAGTATTAAGATTAAAGAAGGTGTGCCGAAATAGGATTTGGCACACCTTACTCTTTGTTTGGTTTATATATCAGAAGTTTAGTCCCAATGTAATGGAAGTGGTTGCGAATTTTGTTTTTTCGGCTATCTCGTTGAAGTCGGTTCCATATTCTACTCCTACATGTAGTACACGGTAATCAAATCCTACACCAAGATGCCAGCCGGCTTGGAAGCGTCCCCAAGCTTCATCGCCCATATCGTCATCATCGAACAGGTTAATATCTTCCGAATCTGTTTCGTCGTTATAAGTTACTTCGGCTTTATTCTTGCCAAGGAGATTTATGCGGAAGTCTAATCCGAAGTAAGGGCTGATGGAAAAGTCGTCTGTGATGTTGAACCGATACAATAAATTTACAGGGATATTCAAAGAAAGCATTGTGATTTTATTTGAATAGCTGGCTTCATATCCGCCATAAGAATCAGATTCTTCGTCCTTATAGCTTCTGTACTGAACGCCTGCACCTACCTCCATGTACAAGGGTAACTTTTGGGTAAGCCCGAAGCCTCTTAACCAACCAACGGTCAATCCTTTGAATTTTATATCATCCGCATCGTCATAATCAAATTTCAACTTTGAAGGATTGTACGATACATAGATGCGATTCCATCCGCTAGTCTTTACGGAAGTGACATCAAATGAACTGCTGTTTGATGTGCTACTGGATGTGCCTGAATTAACGAACTGTGCAGAAGCACTGGTTGCCAAGCCTATAAAAGCCAACAACACAAATAACTTAAACTTTTTCATGATACATAAATTTAAAAGGTATTAGTAATTAAAGTTCATTCGCCAGATATTGGCTGTACCTGAGGTACTTCCACGTTGGGAAATAAAATAGATGTATTTCCCGTCTCTGCTCCATACGGGGCTGAGGTCATCGGCGGCATGGTAGGTGAGTTGTGTCATGTCCGTGCCGTCTGTTCTTGCTACAAATATGTCGGTATTCAAATAAGTGAATGTCCCTGATGTTATTTTGCTGCTTCCTACAAACAACAGCCATTTCCCATCGGGTGAAATTATTGGAGAAGTGAAACTTCGTTCGGGGTCAGAGATAATGCATTCCTCTGTGCCTGTATGATAATTTATTTTCCATATTTCGCTTTTTCCTGCTGCATTGGGACGGGTACATACAAATGCTTGTTCTGATTTTACAGGATACGGATTCATGCCACTGGTGAATGTTGAAAGGAAATTGTTTTGTACATTATAACTCCAGATACTGACACTTTTCAGCTCTTGTCTGGCAAAGAATATTTGTGTCATGTTTGTTGAATAAACGGGGGAATAATCTTGACTTCCACTGGTGATTTGCCGACACACATATCCCTCTTTGGCATCGGTGCGGAATATCTGGTTTGTTCCCCCGCGAGTTTCTGAAAAACAAATGTATTTTCCATCGGGTGAATAAGAAAAGTCCAGCACAGCCGAACGATTGGTTCGTTGTACAGAACCTCCTTGTTTGTTTAAATCTTTTATAAAGATGTTGGTCGTGTTGTTGCGTGCTGAAAGATAGGCGATATGTTGCCCGTCGGTTGAAGTGTCTAATATGCGATTGGAGAGCCAGTCAATGCGTTTGTTCCCGTTCCGTTTTACGATGGGCATACATACACAATCGGCATCTGATGTGATACGGATGAATTGGTTACTGGATTCTTCTGGAACTGAAACTACGGAGTAGTCTACTTGTTGTGCTTGGATATATCCGCCGAATCCGGTGAAAATGCATATGCCTGTCAATATAATTTGCTTTACTTTGTTGTTCATATTTTGTGTGTTTGACTGTTTAGATATACAAAGAAAAAAATATATATTAACAAAATGAAGTAAAAGTGTCCCCAATAAGTGTATATGTTTATATATTGGGGACATTTTACTTTAATTCATTCGAATAGCAGGCAAAGAAATCGTGCTTTAATAAAATGGAAATGCGCAATAACAAATCAGTGTCGATGGATTTCTTGTCGTATATTTTGTATACATTTGTTCTGCAATACGACAATTCTCTGGCCAGCCAAGATACTGTTTTTCCTTGTTTGTCCATTTCTTGTTTGATGAGTTGACCGATATGCATTGTTTTCATATATAATTAAGGTATAACAAAAATATAGGTAAACATTAAAAAAGATATGGGAATCTGTTTTCCGGTTTGTCTTGTTTCTTGAGAGTTTGCGTTATTCCCTTAGGAAAAGACAAGTATGAATGTCTTCATTCCGGAAAGATTGACATATCTTCATTTTGTTATCTTTTATCAGTTATGTTTTGCAATTATACTCTGCGCGGTATGGATTTGTGCATTTTTGTTGATGTTGTCACAGAACACAAGGGCTCACAGGCAACACTGCAAAGACAATTCCTTTTTTGTTTTTACAATATTCAGGAAGTAAAAGATAAACGCATGAAAAATATCTTTCTTTACATGTAATACCGTCTGCCATTATTCATAGTAATTGGTTAGACATAACAAAGATATAAGTAATCATGGAAAATTCAAAATTTTCATACATGCAATTTGTCAAAAACGGAATTTTTTTCATACATTTTTCCTATATGCTGGAGGAAATGTATGATAAGATGGTGTGCTGAAATAGGATTGAACTATCAAAAAGTATGTCTGGAGGAGCATAGCGAAGGATTTCGTATGCATCGGTTTATGTTTTCGAAATCCTTCACTGTGCTGGCAGTGATAAAATGAAAGCAGACTTTTATTTTGGTGCGGTTTCATGTCAGTAGTTCGGTTTCAGGTCCTACTTGGTTGTTCGTGGGTCTCGCGTTTCCATTGTTCTATCGGCATGCTATAGAGCCAGGAGGTTTTCTCCTCTTTACGTTCTACGAAATAGACGTACGAGATATCGTTTTCCACAATATGGATGTTGTCGTTGGGCGTCACTACAAGGAGTTGGAGATGGAGTTGCTTGCACAGGGTGATGAGGTAGCGTGCCTTGTCTTCGTCTTGTGCCTTGAATGCCTCGTCGATTGCCACGAACCGGAACGAATCACTTTGCAATCCACTTTTGGTAAGTCCGAACTGGTAGGCAATGGCGGAACCGAGGATGGTATACGTCAGCTGCGCTTTTTCTCCTCC
>JADIMG010000077.1 GCA_017694875.1 Candidatus Gallipaludibacter merdavium | reverse complement strand
CATTTTCATCATTTTACACATCTGGTCAAATTGTTTGAGTAAGCGGTTTACTTCCACGATACTGGTTCCGCTACCTTTGGCAATACGGTTTTTTCTGCTGCCATTCATGATAGACGGATTTTTACGTTCTTCCGGGGTCATGGAATGGATGATAGCCTCAACGCTTTTGAAAGCATTGTCATCAATGTCTACATCTTTCAGGGCTTTTCCCATGCCTGGCAACATGCCCAGCAAGTCTTTCATGTTACCCATCTTCTTGATTTGCTGGATTTGTCCCATGAAATCGTCAAAGTCAAACTGGTTCTTGGCCAACTTTTTCGAGAGTCGTCTAGCCTCTTCTTCGTCATATTGAGCTTCCGCTCTTTCTACCAACGAGACAATGTCACCCATGCCGAGTATACGGTCTGCCATACGTGCAGGGTGGAATACATCGAGTGCATCCATTTTTTCGCCGGTACCGATAAACTTGATAGGTTTTTCTACCACGGAACGTATGGAAAGGGCTGCACCACCTCTGGCGTCACCATCCAACTTAGTAAGTACAACGCCATCGAAATCAAGTCGGTCGTTAAACTCTTTTGCAGTGTTCACGGCATCCTGTCCGGTCATGGCATCGACAACGAACAGAATTTCCTGTGGTTCGATTGCTTGCTTGATGGCAGCAATTTCGTTCATCATCTCTTCATCAACCGCCAAACGTCCGGCCGTGTCTATAATGACCACGTCATATCCCATGGTCTTTGCTTGCTTGATAGCGTTTTGCGCTATCGCAACCGGATTCTTGTTGCCTTCTTCTGTATAAACGGGTATATCCAGTTGTGTACCCAATACTTTTAACTGGTCGATAGCAGCGGGTCTGTATACGTCACATGCTACAAGCAATGGCTTTTTGCCTTTCTTGTTTTTGAGCATGTTGGCCAATTTTCCAGAGAAGGTGGTTTTACCTGAACCTTGCAGACCAGACATCAAAATGACTGCCGGTTGTCCTTTCAGGTTTATTTCCACGCTGCTTCCGCCCATCAAGGCAGCCAGTTCATCGTGTACGATTTTTACCATCAATTGACCCGGTTTGATAGCAGTGAGCACATTTTGTCCCAGCGCTTTTTGTTTTACCGTGTCAGTAAATGTTTTGGCCGTTTTGTAGTTAACGTCGGCTTCCAACAATGCCTTACGCACATCTTTCAGGGTTTCAGCCACATTGATTTCGGTAATTTTGCCTTCACCCTTCAAAATCTTAAAGGAACGCTCCAGACGTTCACTCAAATTTTCAAACATAGTCTTATATTGCGATAAAATGATACATATTCTTTTTCTTGCCAATTAGATTGTGGCATTTATCTAAGTTGGCACGCAAAAGTACAAAAAATATGCGACTTTACACTATAGCTGCTTGTTTTCATTGGAAAACCGGTTTACTTTTATGTTGCACATTGGAAATAAAAAAGAAAGAAACTCCTCTTGTCGCAGAGAAGTTTCTTTCTTTTATGGAAAAACAAGATACTATTTCTTGTTATTTTTTATCGACAGATGAATTTCAGAATGTCTTTTCCTGTTTCTGTATGACATTCAATGAAGTAGGTACCATTAGGCCACGTACTGGTTTGAATGCAGCTGTGAGTGCAGTTTATATTTTCCGAGTACATTAATTTTCCTTGTACATCATATATGGAAATGTGACGGATGTTGTCCTCTGATTGTATATTCAGTTCATTGTCAGTTGGATTGGGATAGATGCTGTACGATACCTTTGTGTCGGATAGATGTGTCGGTGTTTCTGATGATTGTATGATGACCGTTTGTGTCTCACTGATGGCTTCCAGATAGTTTTCCGACTCTGGCGCTGTTGCTGTTATAGCAATGCTTCCTGCTTCCCATGTGGAAAGTATATTACCTTCAATCGTTAAAATGGAGGTGTTTTCTGTTGTGTACACAACGGGTAGTCCGCTAGATGCAACAGCCGTCAGTTCCACTTGTTCCCCTATGTGCAGATGGGTCAAATCCTGTTCCCATGCGATGATTTGTGGCGCTTTGTTGACATTGACAGTTACGGAAATAGTCAATGAATTGTATTTTTCGGTATTTGCCGGTGTAAATATTACATTGAATGTTTGGTTTTCGCCTGCATTAGGTTGCAATTCGGGGTTTTCCCATGCAAATGTACCTTCCACATCAGCGGTTCCGTTTTCCAAAACAGATTCCGCCAGACTTTGTCCGTAAGTGATGGTGGTTGCAGTCGGTTGTTGAAGGATGGTTGGAGTAATGCGGTTGACAGTAATTGTTTTCTGCATGCTTTGTGCGGCTTCATAATTTTCGTTTCCAGCTTGTGTAGCAGTGATGGTAATTGTACCTACTTGGATAAAACGTAGCTGGTTACCTTCAACTACAGCCATTTCTTCGTTGTCAACTGTATAGCTGATGTCCAAACCAGAGCTTGCACTTGCAGTTAAAGTGATGATATCTGAAACGACAACATTTTCAAAATTCTGTTCCCATGTGATGGTTTGTTGTGCTTTTTGTACGCTAACAGTTGCATTGGTTACTACTGCGTTGTAGTGGGCAATGTTGTTGGGCGTAAATATGACATTGAATGTCTGGTTGTCGCCTGCATTAGGTTGCAATTCTGGCGTTTCCCATGCAAATGTACCTTCCACATCAGCGGTTCCGTTTTCCAAAACAGATTCCGTCAGGCTTTGTCCGTAAGTGATGGTGGTTGCTGTCGGTTGTTGGAGAATGCTTGGAGTAATGCGGCTGACAGTAATTGTTTTTTGCATGCTTTGTGCGGCTTCATAATTCTCATCTCCATCTTGTGTAGCTGTGATGGTTACGGTACCTTCTTGGATAAAGCGAAGTTGGTTGCCTTCAATCACTGCAATTTCTTCGTTGTCAACTGTATAGCTGATGTCCAGGCCAGAACTGGCACTTGCAGTCAAAGGCACAATGTCGGTAATGCGTGTCTGGCTGAAATCCTGTTCCCATTGTATGGCTTGTGTACGTTTCAATACATTCAGCTCAATAGGAACTTCCAAAGAATATGATGCGCTGGTGAAAACCAAGGTGTCTTTAAGTGTTTGGGCTGTTTGTGATAATACAGACAATTGCAGTGTTTTTGAACCGAAATCTCCGCAACCGCATTCAATAGGGTCGGTATTGTCGATTGTAATCAGATTTTTCTTGCTCGAGATATAAATATAATCCGGCATGTTGGAATAATTGACAGTCAGAGTATTGTTGTAAGCTGTTCCTACGGATGTTTGAGCGGTAATGTTTGGTTGGTCAGTCTCCAAATAGGTTGCCTGAGTTACAATAATGTTACTGATGGTTTTATTTAGTGTTCCGCTTACCTCAAACTTGATGGAAGTTGCTTGTGGGTTGACGTGGATATCAGTAAAGCTGACAGTTTTTCCGGAAAATGCATCACTTAAGTTGTAAATGCTTGAGATGTAGTGTATTCTGTTGGATGTACCATCAGGCAAAAATTCGGTTACTTTCATTTCGCCGGTTGCACTGCCTGGTATATAAAGGCTGTATGTCAGTAAAGCGCCGGGACGTGGAAGGGTGAATGTTTTGGAACCAGAGCCCTCTAAATTGTAGCTACCTTGGTCTGATAAAGACAATTCATCGCAGTTCTCACTGGCTTCTCTTACTCTGACAACTTTGGTAAGGCTGGCGGGAGCATAAATGGTATTGCCGACTTGTTGGGCAGTAAGAGTGGTTGTTCCTGTGCCAACGATGGTCAGTTGGTTTCCATCAACAAGAATGATAGTATTGTCACCACTTACATAATTGATAGCTTCCCCGCTACTTGTCGTTGCATTGAGCGTGATGGGAGCATCGCCTAATTTTAATCTAAGAAAGTCTTGTTCCCATGTAATGGTTTGGATTTCCAAAGCGGTTACTTCGATTTCTTTTGTTGAAGAGGCAGCTTCCCATGTGTCGTCACCCGCTTGAGTGGCTGTGATAGTGGCAGTTCCGACACCTACGGCACGTAAATGATTGTTTTCAACAATGATTACAGCCTCATTGTCTGATTCATAGCTTACTTCCAAACCGGATGAAGCTTGGGCAGCATTTTCTATCAGATAATTTTCTGGAATGATATCAATGTTATCTTGCCAGCTGATTTGCTGCTGTTTTTTTGTTGCACTTCCTTGTACGGCAATTTGTATTTGCTGTGTACCATTACCAATGGTGATAATACCTTCTTGCGTGCCTACTGCATTCGGATTATAGGTGATGGTTATTGTGCTCGTTCCGTATTTCCCTTCACCAGATTCTGTAATGGTGGTAATGTTGGGAGTAAAAACGGAATTGTTGTTACTGCTTACAGTCAGTAGTGCAATATTGCTATGTGAGATGCTGAAAGATGCAGTTGTGGCTGTGCCTATTTCAGTGCTGGGCATGGTTAGTGATGTAGTGTTGCTTTCCAAATAGGAGGCCATGGTCACTTTCACGTTTTTGATGAAACGGGCGTATGTGTGATAGGCAGCGTCAAAGCGGATTTGAGTGGCGTTTCTTGAAATAGAACAAGAAAATGAAGGATAATTTGAATTGGATAAAACGGTAGTAACTTTGTTCCAATTATTATTTACGTATTCGTAAATGTCAATATTACAAGACTGATTAAATACTCCTTTGTTTGTTTTGGCATCAAAACTTAATGTTCCATTGGGTCCTTCTAGGTTGTATGTGTGTATGGTACCAGATGAAACACCTCCTTTGCTGTATTCAGTAAGGTCATAAAGTGAATACCATGTGTTGTCAATATTTTGTTGGGCATAAATAGTTGTGCTAATTAATAGGAAAATTAATGCCAACACAATCTTCTCATGAATCTTTTTCATAATAATAAAATTAGATAATAATAATTTGTTTTGCGGCGGCAAAGGTACTGCCTTTTTGGATTTTCGGCAAGTTTCTTTTTTCTGTAAAAGTGTTCTGTTTTTAATATATGTGGTTTGCTGAGGTAAAATGTATTATCTTTGCACTCCAATAAATATATTTTATATGTCGTTGAATATCCCATTGTTAGATATACCAATAGATATGATTGCCGGTGATGATGTTACCGGTCAATTATTAAATGAATACGGCCTGTTTCCGTGTCGTATTAAGGCTTGTGTGTTTGCTCTTTGTGTGCGTGGGGAAGTGCATACAAAATATAATTTGGGGGTTATGCACATTAAGGCGGGAGATTTGATTGTTATGCTTCCTGATACTTTTATGCAGATACAATCGGTTTCTGAGGATGCTTTGATTTCTTTTGTTGGTTTTTCCTATAATTTCTACAGCAAAACATTAGCCTTGCGTTTGGAATTGGATTTTATCCGGCGTTTGTTGGAGCGGCCGATTTTTTCTTTGCCTGCCGATTTGTTTGCTTTTTATGAGCATGCTTTTAAGACATTGGTTAGTGCATGCCATATTCAAAGCATTTCAGTTGGCGCTGATATAAAGAATAGTGTTTTGCAATTGTTGTTCCAATCGGTTTCCAATATTACCAAACAGACCCTTGTGGCAACTTCAGATCAGGGAGGAAGGGAGCAATTGCTTTATAAGGAATTTATGCATGCTGTGTTGGCACATTACAGGAATGAGCATGGGGTGTCTTATTATGCATCGCTTTTGGGGGTAACTCTTCCGCATTTATGCTCGACGATAAAACACGTTAGTCAAAAAACGGCCTTGCAGATTATTGATGAAGCCATTGTGTTAGATGCGCAGGCTCAATTGCGTTCTACCAGCAAACAAATCAAGGAGATTGCATTGGAGTTGGGTTTTGAAAATGTTTCTTTCTTTGCGAAATTCTTCAAGAAACATACGGGCTTGACCCCGAAGCAATATAGGGAAGAGTGAGCTGCTTCTGAATGAATGGTGCAGATACTTTAGTTTTTGTTGAGTATGATGAGTGCACCGATGACACCGGGAATCCATCCGGCTAGAGTCAGCAATGTGACTATGAGGATGGAACCGCAACCTTTGTCCAAGACGGCTAGAGGAGGAAGAATGATGGCTAATAGGACGCGAAATAGTGACATAGGCTAAAATTATATAGGCGTATTAGGGTTTATGTTGTGTGTTGGGGTATTTTTGTGTGTTGTTGCAATGTGCAGTCGTTCCCATATACAGTTGGGAATCAGCCTCCATATGAAAGTGATGCATGTAAATTTCCAATCAATAATAGCTTTGCGTTTTTTCTTTTCGATGGCTTTTACAATCTGGCAGGCAACCTTATTCACGGGCATGAGCAATGGGTAGTTTTGGTTGGAGGCCAGAAAAGCCGTATCTACGAAACCGGGCTGTATGTCGGTGATGGAAACGTGGCTGTGCTCCATGTGTGATAATTGGCAGAGAGCCTGCAGGTAGGTG
>JADIMG010000076.1 GCA_017694875.1 Candidatus Gallipaludibacter merdavium | reverse complement strand
AGTTTGTCCGCACAGACAGTTAGCGGAAAATTGATTGACGAGAACAGCCAACCGTTGCCATACGCCAATGTGGTGCTGCTCTCGCTGCCGGATTCGGCATTTGTGAGCGGAGCTACTTCAGATGACAAAGGAAACTTTATCCTGAAGGATTTGTCTGCACGCAGTTATCTTTTGCAAGTATCTTATATAGGCTATCAGCCCCAGTCTATATTACTTGAAAATCTGGACCGGAAAATAAACTTAGGGGATATCAGGTTGGTTCAGGATGCCGTTTCTTTACAAGGTGTAACCGTAACAGGCAGTAATGTGATGGAAAAAATAGACCGTCAGATTGTGATTCCTTCTTCCAGACAAATTAAAGCAGCTACATCAGGATATGAATTGCTGAGCCACATGCAGCTCCCTGGGCTGAAGGTAAACAGCATTGAGAGAAGTATCTCCACGGTAAGCGGTGGAAGTGTACAGCTGAGGATTAACGATATTGAAGCATCGACCGCACAGGTTCAGGCATTACGTCCTGACGAAGTGCTGAGGGTGGAATACATAGATAACCCGGATATGCGATATGCCAATACAGATGTTGAAGCCGTCATCAATTATGTCGTGAAGCGCAGGGAATCGGGTGTAGCGGGAGGATTCAATCTGACCAATGCCGTAACAACCGGTTTCGGTAATGACAATGTGTATATAAAAGCTAATCATAAGTTGTCGGAATTTGGTTTCAACTACTATGTGAGCTATCGCGACTATAATGACCGTTTTGTGAATGAGGATCAGACTTTCAGCCTTCCGGATGGAAACCGTGACCGTTACCTGAAAGGTATAACTACTCCTTTCAACTATGCCGACCATTACCTGGAATTGAATTATAATCTGACCAAGCCGGAAAAATATGTTTTCAATGCTTCTTTCACAGACAATCTTTTCCGCTCGCCGCATAATGATTATGGCCAGATTATCCAGGAAGAAGGTAAAAACGACATCTATAGTTTTACAAAGAAAATCAACAATTCCAATTCACCCTCTTTGGACTTGTACGGAAAAGTTCTGCTGCCTAAAGACCAGGAACTGGTCTTGAATATGGTAGGTACTTATATCAGTTCCGATTATGAACGTAATTACAATGAATCGCTTACTGAAGGTGGTACTCCGTATTCTGAATATATCTACAGTACGGATGGTAAAAGATACTCCCTGATTGGAGAAGGTATTTACAAGAAAAACTTCAAAAACGTGGCTTTAAGCGGAGGATTGAAATATACGCTGGCTTATACGAACAATAAGTATATGGGTGATGTAAACCAGACAGATGAAATGCACAGCTCCGACTTGTACGGTTATGTGCAGGTAAACGGTAAATGGAAGAAATTAAGCTACCTGTTGGGTGTTGGTCTTTCAAGACAAAGCTATGATGAATCTGGAAAAGGTTATTCATTTTATATGTTCCGTCCTTCTGCCTCATTGTCCTACAAACCATTTGAGGGAGCTACCCTTAAATACGTATTTTCCAGCACTCCTAATGTGCCGTCTTTGTCATCACTCAGCGACATCCGGCAGCAGCTTACGGATATAGAGGTAAACCGTGGTAACCCCAATCTGAAGCCGTATCGTTCTTACAGTAACACACTTCAGCTTTCATGGGGTAATAAATGGGTTGACTTACAACTGAAAGGTGGCTATTATTTCAGCAAGAATCCGATCATGGAAGAGGTAAATATGGTGTTGCAGTCGGACGGCAGCTATATTTTTGAATATAGCGTAGATAACCAGAACCGCTTTTCAAGACTGAACGGACAACTCTATGCCAATGTGAACATTATACCTGATATGCTTTCACTCAGTCTCTATGGTGGTGTGAACAGATACGAATCAAAGGGAAACTCCTATACGCATAACTTCAACGCATGGTATGGTGGCGGTAATCTTTCATTCACATACAAGAAATTCTCTGCTAATGCGGTAGTCAGCAGCCGATACAATACTTTGTATGGTGAAACAATCAGTTACGGAGAAAAGAACTGTATGTTTCAGTGTTTGTACAAAATCAAAAACTTCAATGTGGGTGCCGGTATGCTTTTCCCTTTCCAGCCGAAGGGATGGAGCGGTGGAACCAAGTTGCTGAGCAAAGAGGTACGCAAAGAAACCTGGTCTTTCATAAAAGATAACGGAAATATGTTCCTTCTCTCTCTATCATGGGATTTCAGTGTGGGTAAGAAACACAATGCAGAGGGCAAGATCACAAATAATGTGGACCGCGAAACAGGTATTGCAATGTAAACTTCTGCAATATTCTGATAAGAATATTAAACTCTCTTAAAATAGAATTAGGGTAGCTTTAATTATTAAGGCTACCTTTTTCTTTAACAAAAGATATTCTTAAATAAAGAAATGCGTGGATATTTCTTATTTTTGCCACAAAATTCGTAAAATGAGAAAGATAACCCACTATATTCTGTACATTCTGATTACTTGTACAGCCCTTTTGAATATCCGATGCAGCGGAAACGGCAAGGAGAAAACTCTTCTTCCGGAACTGGTTCATGCTGAATCCGTGATGTTTGATCACCCGGACAGTGCGCTTCATATTCTGGAGGCTATGCCGATGCCTTCAGCACGCTGGGATAAGGAGAATCATGCGCTGTGGTGCCTGTTGATGACACAGGCAAAAGTAAAACAAATTATAAAAATTTCTTCAGATTCCCTTGTTAGGATAGCATACGATTATTACAAGCCTACCGATAATGCCCGTAGAAAGGCGATGTCAGCTTTATATATGGGAGGGGTGAATTATAATCTTGGTAATGTTGAAGAGTCTGTCAGATTTTATTTAGAGGCCAAGACTGAAATGGAGAAGACCAATGATTATAAATTAGGCTATTTGGTAATGTCAGGATTAAGTAATATATATTTATATCGCGATATTACTACTTATGCTCTGGAGGCATGTGCTCAAGCTTATGATTATGCTGTAAAGGATTCAAATAAACGTTATCAAATGTCATCCTTATTGTTTTTTGCCAGATGTTATTGTCTGTTGGATAAATTAGACATAGCTGAACAGAAGTATAAACAATGTTCTGCAATTGCTTTAGAATTGGGCAAAAAGAATTTCTATGATATTGCAATGCAAGATTTGGCAGCATTATATAAAAACTCTCATAGATATACAGAGTCCTTATTAATTCTAAAATCTTTACCCTTTAATCCACAGGTTTCATTATTGTTCGGACAGAATTATCTATTATTAAATCAGTTAGATTCCGCTAATTATTATCTGAAAAAATCATTATATACTGATAATATTTATACTAAAAGAACTGCATATATAGGATTATATAAATTAGCAGAATATCCTGTGTATCAAAAGAATATGAAAACCTATTGCGATTCACTTCTTTTCTATACCGATTCTGTTATGTCCTTAGACAAAGGCAAGGAAATCATCGCCTATAAGGAGAAGTACGACCACCAGAAACTCATCACTGAACAGCAGCGTCTGAAGCTGGAGAAGGCAGATGCACAGCGTATGATGTTCATCATCACAATATGCCTTATTGTGGTTATAGCTGTTGTTGCTTACCTCTATCAGAAACGGCTTGTCCGTAAGGAAACCACCATCCGCAAACA
>JADIMG010000075.1 GCA_017694875.1 Candidatus Gallipaludibacter merdavium | reverse complement strand
AACTATTACTTCGTGGGCGGCGACAAGGCCCTGAACTCGCAGGACTCCCGCTACTGGGGCCTGCTGCCGGAGGCATACATCGTGGGCCGGGCCTGGCGGGTGTGGTGGTCGGAAGAGCCGTATGGAGAGGTCCGGTGGGGGCGGGTGTTGAAGCGGATAGAGTGAATGAAGATTCAGACTTTTTCCCTATATTTGTGCCGAAAATCTTAAAAGACATACCTATGGAACATCTTTGCCGTTTCTTGTTTATTTTCCTTCTGTTTGTTTCGGCCTGTGCCGGCGGGGGCAGTCCTTCCCGCCGTTTGCTGGAGCGTGCCGATTCGTTGCTGGACGTGCGTCCGGACAGCGCGTTGCGCCTGTTGCAAGGGTTTTCGCCCCGTCAGTTGGCCGACAGGGGCGGGCGGATGCATTACGCCCTGCTGCTGATGCAGGCCAAGTATAAGAACTACCTGCCGGTGTCGGAGGACGACACGCTGGCGCGTGAGCTGGTGTCCTACTATGCCGATGCGGGCGATGCCGGGATGCAGGCACGTGCGTATTACAACCTGGGTTGTGTGTACGAAGACCGCCAAGAGCCGGACCTCGCCCTCAAAGCGTACCATGAAGCAGGCCGGCAGGCACGACGGGCGGGCGACACGCGGACCTTGTGCCGGACGTATAACAACCTGGCATACATCTGCCTGAACCAAGGGATGCCCGGACGGGCGGATTCGCTCTATGCGGAGGTGGAACAGTTGGCGAGGCAGGCGGGCGACAGCGTACGGCTGGCGGAGGCGTTGTTGCGGAGGGGCAGCTATGCTTTGGCTTTAGGTGACACGGCTTATCCATTGGCGGAACAACGGATCAAGTCCGGGTATGGATTAGCGCGTGGATTGCATTCGGCGACGCTCACCCGGTTGGCATACTACAGTTTGGGATTATTATTCGATTACACCGGTCACCCGGAAGAAGCATTGAAAACAGCTCAAGAGTTTGTGCTTGAGGCACAGCATGATACGGCCATGCTGGCTAGTGCCAATTTGCTTCTGGGCAATGTTTATTGCCGGCTGAAAAGGTATGATGGGGCAGACTCCTGCCTGCAGCAAGTGGTACAGATGGGCGACTGTACGCTTAGAGAGCGTGCTTGCGCTTTATTGTCGCATCTGGCAGAGCAAGAGGGGGATTATGAGCGGTCTTTGCGGTGGGAGAAGGAAAGAAAGAAATATAATCAGATGAAGCGTGCTGTTTTTAGCCATGAAGTCGAAACGGCAGTGGCCGCAAAGGAGGTCGAGTTGGCAGAATCGTTACGTTCACGTGATGTTAGTTTCTCGCTTTTAGGATGGGGGATGGTGGCCCTGGTGCTTTTGGGGGCTGGCAGTATCTTGATTGGGCGGGTTAATAGGCGGAAGAAGGAGCGCACCCCCATGACCAAGGAGGACTTTTCTGAAGTATCATCCGTGCCTGTGATGAATGAACCTGCGGAAACTGTGGTTGAAGATGAACCGGTGATGTGGGACTATAGTGTATTTAAGAAGAAAATGCAAGATACGGAAGCCGGTCAAATATTGGCCTCCATATGGTCGGCATGTAAAAAGAAGGCTGTTTGTGAACGCCGCTGGGATGTGGAACAACGGGAAGCCTTCCTGCGGCAAGTGGAAGTTTTTCTTCCGGGTCATCAGCAGGCGTTGACGGAACATTTTCCCGGTTTGACAGAAAAAGAAGTTACTGTTTGTTATCTCTATCTGTTGGGATTCTCAGACGAGCAGGTCGGGATATTTCTTGAAAGAGACAGGAGTACGGCCTATCGCTGGCGCAAGGTGATGATGTTGCATAAGATGGGATTGGAAAGTACGGATATGGACTGCCTGGTGAAAGCTTGCCATCTGAGGCCGGAAATCGCGTTAAATGCAACAAATGCAACAACAGATGCAACAAATGCAACAACAAAAAAATGATTGCAAATGAAAAATGCAACACCTGTGCAACAAATCATTTGGAAAAAGAATTCTAATTTTGGCGCACAAAATCAGAGAAAATGTATCATCCTAAAAACAATATGCTATGAGAAGTTTGTTGATTGTGTTTTTATTAAGTGTATGTGTTCCGACGTGCCTTTGTTATGCAGAGGATAAAGAGAAAGAGGAAGAACCGAAAGAAATCCTATTAGACGTTGAGTCCGCTTATGAGATACCTCATACGCGTTCTCTGTATTCGGCAATCCCGGAAGCCGTTTTGCAGGGCACGAGTGTCCGCGTCACGTTCGACGAGCCGTTGCCGCATGTGGACATCCGTATCTGCAAAGTAGTCAGTGGCGAGATGGTCTATGAGATGTCGTACGCTTATGAGTCCGAGGTATGCATTGACCTGTCCGCTTGTGATAAGGGGAATTATGTGATTTATCTGGATGCGGAGACTGTAATTTATGAAGGTGACTTTTCGTTACGTAATTGATGTCAAATAAGGTTGGATAACTGTATAACGCCGTATTTTAAGTTATGAATCAGCGATTTGCGATTATACTATTATGTATTTCATGCTTGTTGATTTCTTGCAGTGGAGCAGGAGAGCGGCATCGGCGTGAAAATAGAAATTGGCACGAGTCTGCTGAGGCTTTTATACGAGATCGCATTAATAAGCCTGTTTTATTACCTGATAGTGTGTCGTATATGCCTCAACACGGAAAAGAAGTGTTTGATAGTGTTATGAATTCGGCCGTAAAAATCTTGTTTAATGTAGATATTGATTGCAGTACTTGTCTGATAAAATTTAATTATTGGAGCAATTTTGTTGAAGAGTTTTATGAACGACATAAAGTTTCAGTCCCTATTTTATCCATAATCAATTCTTCAATGCCGGAAGTTGTAGAGCAAGAAGTTGGGAAATATTGGGAATATGGATGGATTTATGATTCTAAATATGCTTTTTTGGACAAGAATATGTTACATGATGACAGGTTTCAAGCCGTATTGTTGGATGGAACGAATAGTGTCTTGTTGATTGGAAATCCAATGCATAATAAGGTATTAAGTGCTTTGTATGAAGAAAGTATTTGGAACATACTTCAAAAAAAGGAAAACAATTAAATGGGCTATTGCAATTGCGTTGTTTGCAGCCTTGAATATCCTTGTAAAATTATTTGCTTTTGAGATTTGCGAGGTAAAAGGCTATTCCATGTATCCGACCTATCGGCATGGCGATTATTTACTTGTGTCTAAATGTGCATATAATGTGAGATTGCCAAGGAATATTTATGAAATTCCGTGGATAGGAATTTTAGCTAATTATCTGACCCCCGATTCTATAGTTGATAAAACATTGAAGGGCGTGGAATCTTTTAAATATGTAGGGAACTTCTTGCCCGTGCAACATAATGACATATTGGTATTCAATGTACCAATATATCTAAAAGAGTGTGCGGTAAAAAGATGTATTGGCTTACCCGGCGAAAACATCAGTCAATATATTGGGGAATGCGAGTCGCCTTACATTACGCCTTTCGAGGTGGTGCCATATAAGGGGTTTGAAATAAAGAGTAGTCTGTTGTCTGATGCAGAACGTAAAGCCTTGATAGATATGCCGTCGTTTAAATATTCTGAAGCTGATTCAGTGTTTATTGCTGGTGAAGATTGTTTTTTTGTTTTGGGAGATAATCGGGCGGTATCTGAAGATTCGCGAGTTTGGGGAGTAATCCCTAAGAGTTTAATAGTAGGAAAGGTCATCTGTAAACTATTTTAAGGAATGAGTTGATTTGGAACTATTAAAGGAGGGCTGTAGTTTCAAGTTGTTATGTATAATCCAAAGACCTCCAGATTTAATTTATGAAAAAGTTAATTTTTTTAGTTGGTGCATTTGCCATTGTATTGGTAAATCTGATGATTGGAGTATCTTCTACTCCGACGCAAAGTTCTGATTTGACCTTACAGAATATTGAGGCTGTAGGGTTGTCTGCTGCTGAATCTGTATGTGATCCGGTCGAGGATAATAGGTGCATCATTACTGGAGTTGGAGAAGGTAATGGTAAGTTGATTCATTATAATTGATTCATCTGCTAAGGGAGCATTGCTTTTCCGGATATCTTAATTTTGAGAAGCTATGAGTTGTGTATAAAAAAGATGGTTTGTCTAGTAGAAGACCTAATCTTGCACTATATTTACATGAGTGGTTATCTCTTAATTAAGATATCCGTTGTATTATTCTTTGTCTTGACGATGTAAATATGAAGAAGATATCTTTTTTTTGCTTCTTGTTGTTCGTGGTAGCTTGCTCTAAAGAAGAAAAATGGACGATAACGAAATTGCCGGAACCGGAAGTCTTCTTGTCGGACGAGTCATTAAACGACCCCTATTCGTTAGCTGTGTCAGACAAGTTTCTTGTGCTCAAAAACTGGCAAAGCGATACCATCATTGATGTGTATGATTTGCAAAGCAGACATTGCATAACGCATGCTTTGCCCCGTGGGCAAGGACCTAATGAGGGATTACATACTACGGATATTCAATATGCAGCCAAGGAGGCTTGTTTTTATCTGCCGGACTGGGGACACTACGTCATGTACCAACTGAAAGAAGCTGATTTCGGCGAGCCGATGGCGCCAGTTTCCGTAGCCTTCCGGTTTAATCCGGAGCAGTTGGCCGACAGCGTCATTCTCCGGGATTGGTGGAAAATGATGGACAATGGGAAGATTGTGGCTTCCAATGCTACGCCGAAGGGGATGCTGGCCTATTGTGAACCGTCGCTGGCTCATGTCGACTTTTTGGCGCCTTATCCCAAGAAGGAGGATGTGAATCCGGAGTTGGACGATTGGGGCCATATCGGCTTGTACCAGTGCAGCAGCGCAGCTTCGCCTGACGGGAGGAAAGTGGCGGCAGCCTATCATAGTGCGGACTTCCTGAACCTGCTGACAGTGGATGAGAATGGAAGCGCTTCTGTCCAATCAATCGTGGAGGCTTTGCCCAACGATATTTATGTGATCCAGGCGGGGAATGGGATGACCCAAGGCGCGTTTACCGGAGATTCTTACCTGTATTATGTGGACGTTACGGCCACAGACCGGTCTGTTTATGCGTTGTACAGCGGGAAACGGAACCGGGATTGCGCACGCGGCATTTCGAGAGGTAATTTTGTGCGGGTGTATGATTGGGAAGGGAACCGAAAGTGCATGTATGACTTGGGGACGGAGGTCCTTGGCATTGCGGTTTCTCCCGATGAGGCGTATTTATATGCAGTCTCTTCTTCTTCCGAAGAGGGATTATCCGTATTAAGGTATCAGTTAGACTGATTAAGTCTGCCGATGAGGAGGTTGCTATTTTACATCTGTTTGGTGGCGGTGCTTTGGGGC
>JADIMG010000074.1 GCA_017694875.1 Candidatus Gallipaludibacter merdavium | reverse complement strand
CTCCAATCCTGGCTGCGAAGTGTTCGTACACCATTTCGATACCGTAGCCGGATCTTTTCCAAGCTGTTCAGCCAGCCATTTGTTGGTTCGTTTCTTCTCAACGAGTACCACTTTAATTCGATTTATGTCTTTTGTCATTTCCATTTGGTAAATGATTAGTTCTCCATATATTGCAAAAGTAATGAATATATTTCAACTAAGCATCATTCATATAAGGTAATTTACAATAAAAATTGCGAATCACATCAATTCTCGGCTAAAAACTCGTTTATTCTTGATTTTGGATAATTGATAAATTATTTAGCGTTGTCTCTGGTAGGAAAATTTGTTTAACCTTGAATTGCTGAATATCCTTAATTACTGTCCTAACATCTTTGCTGACCTGTGCAAAGGTATTCGATAACCGATTTTCAATCCGTTTTTCCGACTTTGGAGGAAAAGATTCCAGCAAGTAGTTTTGGGGCACCGAAAACATTTCGGGTGCCCCAAAACACAACTTGCTATGTTCGCTTGATCATAAAATTTAAACATGGAAATCACGACAAAAAATAGAAGAATAGTCTTTGATAAGATGCTTGTTTGAGATTGGTCATATTATTTGTTGTTTCCAACAAGTAACGGTCGGTTGGTTGGTTTGCCCAATTATTGGTTAGCATCATGGTCGGTTGGCCTCTAAGCCATCAAGATAATAAAACGGTATTCCAAAAACGCCGCCAAGAAAAAAAGATTATTTTCTGGAGGGAGTGCAGTTTCCCGTTTGCCACCATTTTATTGTGTCCTATAAAAACACCTCCCTCGGTTTTGAATGAAATTCTATTAACAGATAATGATAGACATATATGCCTATTCAATAGTTTGTCTTTGACGATTCTTTTCCGTCAGTCGTTTGTTTCCGTAGCCGTCATCGTCCATTGTACAGACGTGAAAGGGAAAAGGTTTTCGGGCTGAATACTCTCTGAAAGAGGAAGATTCAGCCCGAAACGGCACAGCCGCCTGACCTTTTCACTTTCAATAAAGTCTGTACTAACTTAATGAACGAGCGAGGAAACAGGCGACTGCGGTCTGTAATTCTCATATTGACCTACAAATGCTTTTCTCCATATCTCCCAATTTTTCAGAAAGTTGTTCCATGTCCTGACTTATCTTTTGGGCGGTTATCTTCGCATAGATTTGGGTCGTCTTTATGTTGGTGTGTCCCAACAGTCTGCTTACGGTTTCAATCGGTACTCCGTTGGATAATAAAATGGTGGTCGCTGCCGAATGTCTGGCTACATGATAGGTCAGATGGGTTTTTATGCCGCACAATTCGGCAATGGTTTTCAACTTCTTGTTGCAAGTCGTATTACTCGGCATAGGGAATACCTTGTTATCTTTTGTCATGCCTTTGTACTTCTCTATGATACGTCTAGGTACATCTAACAGACGGATATTAGATTCCGTATTGGTTTTCTTTCTTCGGGTGATAATCCAAAGGTTTCCGTCAAAGAATGTCTGTAAATTATCATTGGTCAGGTTCTTGACATCGGAATAAGACAAGCCAGTGAACGTGGAGAACAGGAACAAGTCCCTGACAAGTTCATGTGTCTTGTCGGGCATCTCGGTGCCCATCATTGTGTGTATTTCCTCCTTCGTGACATATCCTCTGTCCACACTTTCAGGCGAGTTGATATACCCTGCAAAGGGATTGAAAGGCAGACGTCCGTCATTCCGCGCTATGGAAACGATATGTTTCAGCACAATCATGTAGCCCCATATGGTGTTGGTACGGCATTTCTTTTCAGTGCGCAGGAAATACTCGAAGTCGTTAATGAAAGAGAGGTTCAACTCTTTCAGCGGAATATCCTCACGTTTGTAGGTATGAGGCAGGAACTCACGGATATGTTTGCAGACGGTCACATAGCGTTGGTACGTTCCTTTTGCCCTGCTGTATCCCACTTTCTTGGCAAACTCGCTGTTATGCTGGTCAAAAAGTTTCAATAGAGTTTCCTGCTTGACACCAATACCGAGATAGGCATCTTTCAACTTGGCGGCAGTGACATACCCGTCAGCCTGCATCAGCTCTTGATAACGGCGGTTTACTTCCACCCGGATTTTATCAACGGCAATGTTGATTTTCTGTGCTTCGATGCTCTTACCCGAGGCTCTGTTGTTTTTCACGTCCCACAGACGCAAAGGTACATCCATCTTGCAACTGAACTGCTTGATTTCTCCGTCCACCGTAAGGCGACACATCAAAGGCAGGTTGCCATTAGGCCTCTCGCTGCCTTTCTTTAAGTAGAATAATACTTTAAAGGTACTTCGCATAACTCACTTTTTATGGTTACAAAATTAATTTATAGTGAGTTACAGACAGCTATGACACATAATGCAAAACATTGTAATACATCGGTTTAGCTCTAAATCGCCTCTATTACTTATGGTAATGATGTGGTAACTGAACTCTTGCACCGTTTGGCTATATTATGGTTTTCCTTGGCTTTTTGCCGAGAGAAAAATATAGCGTAACAAACGCTTTTTCAGTCAGTTCGCTACGCTTTTCTCAATTTTGTATTCTCGCTATGTGTTTATTTTATAAGTAAGTTTCCGCACATCGTTGCCCTCTTTCGACCAGGTGAAAGAGTTCGACAAACAATACCCCACACCATCAAACCTGTTCATTTCCAATTCTTCCACATAAAGAGCCGGAAACCGATCCGGACCTTCAAGGAGCTCACCGTTATAATAATTGCGGGGGACAATACCCAATTCATATAAATCGGAAGGTATCACCCCCCAATCCGCTGTTTCTATACTTTCCCCATAACTCCATTCTTCCAGTTCTATACCCTTGGTCAAATCCTTGCCAGATGCATCTCGAAAATGCAGTGCCAAATTATAACGATCAATATCCGGTTCCGTCGGACAAGCACACAAACTTATAGTCATAATAAGCGACAAACAGCTATATTTCAATGTTTTTCTCATAAACAATGTATTAGAAATTAATACCCTTACGAAGATAAAAGATTGTTCTTATAAAAACAAATTCTGCATATATTTTTTCTAACACAATTCAAACGTAAAGAAACAAGCTAATAGCAAAACCAGATTTCAGAAAAAACGACCGTCCGCATGAACTCACACGAACGGTCGCATAAACTTTCTTGAACTAACTTATCAGATATCTTTATTACAAATTAGCCTACAATTCCCGCTTTTCTACTTATTCCAATAGAGCTTGCGGAAGTTCTCCGTCAGCAAATTTATAATCAATGCCTAACAAATGCATAACATAAGGAGCAATATCTATTTGTCTGATAGTGTCTATCACCTTCCCTTTTTCCTCAATACCACATCCATATACGATAAATGTCGTAGGGTCTATTCCTGAAAAATAGCCATGACTTCCTCCTTTCTTAGATACAACATCTTCCCCCGTTCGTTGGGTAATGACCTTAATTCCTAATTTAGGTTCAATAGCTAAAGCCACTTTCGGATCACCTCCCAACTGAATCAATTCTTCTCTTGAAACGACTCTAAATAAATCACGTGTCTCCTTCGGAAGTTTTCCAATGATTTCTTCTACTTGTTTCAATGTCTTCTTGTCATTATCATCTTTCAAATATAAGAACATACATGAACCATTTCCATGAAAACACGCTTTCCATTCTCCACCCGGACGCTCACTTAACAATCCAGCTTTAGCCAGCCAAACATTAGGCGCCAATGCTTTTTCTATATTGGTAAAACCATGATCACCACATACAATAACAGTTGTGCTATCCATGCGATGAGTCAGCTTCAGATTTTCCAAAATCAATCCGACAGCATTATCTGCTGATGCTACCGTCATTTTCGTTTCTTCCGAATTCATGCCTGTAGCATGCTGTGCATAATCTGTGGTTGTCAAATGGATAGTCATTAAATTAGGCTGATATTTATTCATAATGTAATTTGCCATATAAGCAGTACGAGCATCCCGATTGATAGAACCTGCACTGAATGTAGTCCAATTCAAGCGTCCTACCGCATTTGCTTCCAATTCTTCCAATATGCCTTTAGGCGTACAATAAGGTTTGATATAATCCAATTGATTGCTTACTCTCTTTACTGACCAAAATTCAGGGACATTATAATCTATCCAGCGTGAACCTGTAGAAACGGGCCAAAACAAAGAAGCTGTTTTCATACCTGCTTCTTTAGCCACCTGCCAAATGGTTGTTGCTTTGATACTATCGGCATACCAATAACTAACCACAGAATCTTTATTAAACACAAATGGAGCATTATAATAAATATTGTGATGAATCGGAAGTGCTCCTGTGGCAATTGTCGTATGTGATGGATAAGTCGCTGTAGGGGGAACACCTTTTACCTTTTCTACAAATATTCCTTCACGTTTCATCATTTTCAGAAATGGAGAAGGCATTTCCGGCTCTGTAACCATTCCGGCGTGCATGCCATCAATCGTTATGAGAATGACATATTTCGGATTAACGGCTTTAGCTTGACAAATAATAAAAAAGCAAAGCAAAAGCAAACATGAGATTTTACACATATACTGCTTAATTAAAGAACGGTGCAACATATTCTGACGATTTATTTTCAACGATAACTTTATTCATATTATAACGGATAACCACTTCTTTTGCATTTTCATCCATTACAAATTCATCCATACCCTGATTCAAGGGAATAAACGAAGGTATAAGTGCCTCCAAATAATCAGCTGCAGAAGGAGTATTGGCTGCTTCCACTTCACATACTGGCATACGGATACCTAAATCTGCGACACGTCGTCCTTCCGCAAAGAAAATTTCCTGCCGCATTAAATAAACCAATTCAAGTGTTTCATCAATACCAGATGCTTCATCTATCATTGTTTCGGTAACAGAAGTTCCTGAAATATAAGGTATTGAAATTAAGTGAGGAGCCTGACGATCTAATACTAAACCCAATCGGAACGATTCTCCTTCCGATGCAGCTACTTTATATTCTGAACTGTTAGGAAAGTGTTTATAACCTCCATTAAAACGACCTTCAAGTTGATCGTTAATATTACTCTGAACTGGACGTGACTGAACTAATGAAAGTAATTGTTTCATATAGTTTTTAGCTCCTACCTCATCATTTCCTGCAAGGCTGGCTTCTGCTAAAATCAGGTAATTTTCTTCCGCTTTTCCAATGCTAATGGAACGTTCTTCCGTTGATGTAATTTGGAAATATTTAGGGTCAAGAAAATCTAAACGTGGAAGCGGCTGGAACCATGTGCCCCATGTAGCTTGCTGAATTGAATTGGTCACACCGTTATCTCCATCAAATTGCACTTGTTTTACAAATTCCGGCGAAAGCGATAAAGATGTCTGTGCTTCATTTGACGCATTTGTTCTATCGCCCAACCGATAATACGCACGTGCTTTAAGAGTATGGATAAATGCTTTATCTTCATCTGTAGCAGCATAATCCAAAGCATCATCCAGTACGGTTAATGCCGTCTGCAAATATTCGTCCCAAGTTTTTACTTCTCCTCCATTTTTATCAGGAAGTGCAAGGAAATATTCTCCACCCAAGATATAGGCATACGCCTTAATATAATACAAATTAAATAATTCATCTTGCGTTGTTGCAGGATCGGCTGCTGCTACCGTATTAATACCATAATCTGCCGACTCACGCATGGTTCCGATATAACGTTGCAATTTAGTGACATCAGAGTCTGTATACAAAATACGTGGAATATCAAACACCTTACTGCTCTGCGAATAGTTATTATAGTAATTGTCCGAAAGAATTTCCATTAATTCACAATAAGATCCGATAGACTCAGCAAACGAACGGTTAGCTCCGTTTACCCATGCCTGCATAGCATTGGCAGAACTCAAAAAAGTATCCTCACTGACATTAGGATTGACAATATCATCCGGCTGCAACAGTTCACATGAATTTAAAGAAAGGCAGGTAACTGCTGATAAAAATATATATTTAAACGTTTTCATGTTGTCTCTATTCTAAATTAAAAGTTAACTTTGATAGTACCTACATATTGTCTCGGAGTAGAATAAGTTGAATAATTCAAACCTCCAGTTGCTACAGCTCCTTGTGAACGGGCTCCCGACAAAGCAGCTTCAGGATCAACCGATGAGCTTGTAAACGACAACGGATTATAAACATTAAATCCGATATTGATTTCTTTCAGGAATTTCTTAGGTTTAATGGCGTAATTAAGTCCGATATTGCGGATTTTCAAAAAGTTAGCCTTTTCTACAAAAAAGTTGGTAAAATCTAACCATGCTTGTGCTTGCGAGATGCCTTCCAATGCCTGCTCTGGAATGCTTGCATCCTTCAATCCTTTAGCAAACCGGAACTGCCGGTCAAATGAATGTACATACGAACCAGTCTGATAGTCACCACTCAAGAAGAAAGACAGATTTTTATAATCTACATTCAACGAGAAGTTTCCATAAAAAGTAGGCAAAGTTGTACCCAAATCTTGTAATTGAAGCACTTCTTTCAATGTCCCATCAGCATTCAAAATGGCTTGTGCACCACGAATGAATCCTACAGGCTTTCCTTCTTGTACTACAGTCTGTACGGTTCTGGAAGAGAATCCACCAATTGCGAAAGGAACTGTTCCTCCTGTACTCAATACTTCATTGTGATTAGTATTGAATGAAGTGTTCAGTCTTACATGCCAATCTTTTGTGTCTACTAATTGAAAACTTGCTGTTACTTCAATACCTTTATTTTCGATTTCACCCACATTTTTCAGATAACTTGCTTCCAATCCTGAAGAAGGAAGAGACGGCACACTGAACAAAGCATCTTTGGTCAATGCATAATAGTAAGTGAATCCTAAATTCAAGAATCGGTTAAACAAAACGGTATTAAATCCGATTTCATACGAATGTTTCTTTTCCGGTCCTAAATCATCATTTCCATATTGTCCGAATGAAGCTGCTTGTTGGCCAAGGAAAGAATTTACTGCAATAGTTTTTTGATAAGCGAAGGCAGGAGGATAACTTCCGGCAATACCATAGTTGGCAAATATCTTAAACGAATTGACAACGCCATTCTCTATGGCAGGACGCATAAACTCTTCATCTGAAAGCTGATAAGAGAATCCCACTTTCGGATAGAACTGCCAACCTACATTATCACCAAATGCTGTATTATAGTCAGCACGAAAACCCAAATCAATGTAATATTTATCTTTAAATCCAATGTTTTCTTGAACAAATACACCATAATTATATAAGTAACTCATCCACTCATCTGCCGATTGTATACCAGCACCAGTCATAATTTGCGCACCGTCTCTTACGTTGGTACCACTATAAACAGACTGATGGTCATATGTACTGAAATACTGGAATCCTGCTGTCGTGATAGAACTAAGCAAATCTTTATAACGGTACTTATATTGTCCGTTCAAATCAATAGTAAGCCCCAAATAATTGCGGTCAAAATTTCTGATACTTCCAGCATCAGATGTACCGGCTGGCTCTTGTTGTGTATGAATCAAATATTCATTGGTAGTAATATTCTTATTGGTATTCAACCGATAATCCAATCCAAGCGTACCTTTAAAGGTCAGATTCTTAATCGGCGTATAAGTCAATGAATGCGAAGTCTGGAAACGTCGTACCGATTCTCTGTTGTTTTGTAAAGCTTCAGCTTTATCCACAAAAGCTTTCATTTGGCTGAATTCATAATCGCTTGCAGCATCTATGTCTGGATTATAACTCACCAAGTTACCTTGTTGGTCTGTATAATCGAAATTTGCTGCGGCTGAACCTTCAGTAAACCATAAACCTGTATATCCACCTTGATTACCGTTACGGCTACGTCCGAAATCTTCTATCACCATACCGAATGAATTCTGATAATCAAGTGACTTATTAATCTGAAGGCGTGAGCCAAACCGCAAATCGTATTTCCTGTCTTCATTAGCGTTGTGTATCAAAGTCCCGGTATTGTTACTCATGCTGGCACCCAAACTAAATCCATATTTATCATTTCCTCCATCAAGAGCTATACGATATTTCTGAGTAAATCCAGTCTGATGCAACAATTCTTTTGTACGCTTGAAATAATAAAATTGAGAAGAAGCCACATCTGCTCCCAATTGGGTCTCAAAAGAAACGTTCAATCTTCCCTCTCCGCCCTTTTTGGTAAAGATTTGGATTACACCATTCGCCGCATCCGAACCGTAAAGTGTTGTAGCAGCACCTCCTGTCACATACTCGATACGTTCGATATTTTCCATTGGTATATCACCAATAGAACCGGTCGTAGCACTATTGCCACTCAACGAATTATTCAAAGCCGCTCCCGTATTCATATTATCTACCCGCACTCCATCAACATAAATTACAGGTGTAGAACTGGAATAAGCCGAAGACAATCCGCGTGACTTAATCAAAGAAGTAGTCCCAGGCTGTCCATTCGACAAGGTTATCTGCACATTAGGCAATGCATTCTGCAATAATTGGTCAATGCGCCCTTGCGGCATCTTTATCAAATCTTTCTCACTGACGGTAGATACATTGGAAGACAAACGGCGTTTGGATATTTCGGCGCCTTGTCCAGTCACAACCACCTCGTCCAGCTTGAAATTATCTTCATTCATTTCTATAACCAACGGATGATTCATTTTATCCAAATCTATTTCACAAGTCTCATAACCTATATAGGTTACACGCAAAATATCTTGCTGTTCATTTAACGAAAGCGAGAAATTACCATCTGCATCCGTAATAGTTCCTACAGCAGGATTGTCCTTCAAAGCAATAGAAACCCCTATCAGAGCTTCTTGCGTTTTCTTGTCTACTACCTTTCCTTTTATTGGGGCTGCTGATGCCGAAAAAGGTAAAGTCAACATAATGCCTAATAAAATCAAATACTTCATAAATATAACTTTTTTACGCTGCAAAAGTAGACGCAAGAAGTTACATGAAAATTAAAAACAAATTACACACAAATCAAAAATCTGCTACGTAAATATGACAAGGAGACAACATAAATATCTACATTATATAAGAGACTTCCATAAAACCAAGTCATTAAATTTTCTTTCATAACAAAGGGCACAACATACCACAAAAAACAAATTTTAATTTTTTGCAATATATTATGCCCTTTAACTGTATAAAACTATCAGCTATGATGAATAACACAGCTCAATAAACCGCTCCACTATTCTTTTTCTTGCGATTCTCCCACAATATGCTTGAAAGCTGAGCCGAAGATGATGTATTGCGTATTGCCGGCTATGGTTCCTTCGTTCTGTCCCCAAAGGAAGGGCCAATCATCGAAGTTCTCGAAATGGTCGGGCTTACGGAAAAGCACTCC
>JADIMG010000010.1 GCA_017694875.1 Candidatus Gallipaludibacter merdavium | reverse complement strand
TCGGAGATGTGTATAAGAGACAGCCTGTAAGTAGCATCAATGATATTCCACCTTCGGACATTCAAAGCATGGACGTCTTGAAAGATGCGGCTGCTACTGCTATCTATGGAGCTCAAGGTGCTAATGGCGTAATCATTATTACAACTAAAGATGCCGATACCAATTCGGATAAGATGACTTTCCATGTGGATTACACGGGATATGTGGGTTGGAAACGTATGGCCAAAAAATATGATATGCTTGATAATAGGGATTTTGCCTTGTTGCAATATGAATATGCATATTTGGAGAAAGGTCAGAAGAATTTAACAAGCAATTATGCACAATATTTTGACCCGAATGTGGCTCGTGATGAAAATGGTAAGGTGGAGAGTGATGCTACTTTGACTCCAATTGCCGATATATTGGATTATTGGGAATCGCAACCGACTACCGATTGGCAGCGAAAGACTTTTGGTCCAACATGGGGTGAGACACTGGAAGACGGTGAAAGCCAAGGTTTCAACTCAAATCATAGCTTTTCTGTTTCTGGAGGCAACAAAAATGCTTCATTTAATTTATCCTATAACCGTATTGATGATAAGGGTATTATGTATGGTTCTGATTATGACCGTAACAATATATCTTTCAAAGGCAAATTTAAACCAATAAAGAATTTGACTTTATCTTTCAATGCTCGTTATTCTAATACTAATATTTGGGGAGCAGGGGCCAATACGGCAGATGATGCTGGTTCAAAAACAGAGTCACGTGTAAGAAATGCAATTGCTTACACTCCTATTGAATTGATAGCAAAGGACAATGCCATTTTGGAAGATTATGACAGTTTTGGTTCGCTTTATGACCCAATTACCACTATTGACCATAACTATCGTAAGAAGAAAGATGACAAATGGACCATTAATGGATATGCATCTTATAAATTTGCGAAGAAATTTACTTTGAGAGCTGAAGTTGGCTACGAAGGGCGTTATCGGGACGATAACCGTTACTATGGACCTACTACTTATTACTCTCGTGATGGTGATGGTAAGACAAATGCCAATAATACACCAGGATTAGGCCATGTTATCGTTACAGATGAACGTAATTCTCGATTGAGAAATACCAATACATTTGAATATAAGGATGAATTTGGGGAAGGACATAATTTCAGTTTGCTGTTGGGTGAAGAGCAGACGTGGAATCGTGGTGAAGAACAGATTTTTTATGGATACGGTTATGAAACCAATTATACGGGCGAAGATGTGTTTAATTTCTTGAACCAATGTCTGAATAAGGATTTCAAGAATACAATTGCCTCAACCGATAATATGCTTTCTTTCTTTGGACGCGCCAATTATGATTATTTGGGTCGTTATTATTTGACAGCAACCATGCGTGCTGATGCTTCTACACGTTTTACAAAAGGTAACCAATGGGGCTATTTCCCGTCTGTTGCTGTGGCTTGGCGTATGTCAGATGAATCATGGATGGTTAATGCCAGTGATTGGCTTTCCAATTTAAAATTGCGTTTCTCTTATGGTACAGCAGGTAACAATAATGTAGACACCGGTTATCTTTTCCCAGTATTTTCTTCGTCATCGACTACCTATATGTCGGATGCTTCATTCACAGGATTGCAGATGACTACGGGTGGTTCTGATAAAATTGCCGCCAACAATAACTTGAAATGGGAAACAACCGTAACGCGTGACTTTGGTATTGATTATGGTTTCTTCAATGAACGTTTGAGCGGTGCATTTGATTTATATTGGAATACAACAAATGATTTGATAATCAAATATAAAACATCTGTTGGTGGTTACAATTACCAGTACCGCAATATTGGTTCTACTCGTAACCGTGGATTGGAATTCTCTGTACGTGGCATTATTCTGGATCATAACTCCAAATCTTTGTCTTATGGTTTGAGTGTGGATGCAAATATCAGCTTTAATGAAAATATAATTACAAGTTTGGGTGGCATGGAAACTTATCCGGTAGCGACAGACTGCTTTAGTGCAAATTATAAGAATGCAGACCAGGAATTCTTGGTAGAGCCCGGACAATCTATGGGACGCATCTATGGATTTGTAAGTGACGGATGGTATACAGCAGAAGATTTTGCATCATATAACCAGACAACTGACCAATGGTTGGGCGAGGACGGAAAGGAAATAACCACTTTATTGGGAAATGCACGTCCAGGTATGATGAAATTAAAGGATTTGGATGGTGTGGATGGCGTAACAACTGACGATAGAACAGAAATTGGATGTACACTTCCATTGTTTACGGGTGGTTTCAATATTTCTGCTCATGTAGGCGGGAACGCTTGGGGACGTGTTGACCTTAACGCTAACTTTACCTATTCTTATGGTAATGATGTGCTTAATCTGAGTGCTTTGGATTATACCACTATTTATGACAAGTCAAAATTGCGTAACAATACGGCTGCTGTAGCTTACGGCAAACGTTATTCTATGTTTACCGGTGATGGAACCTATCTGCCGGCTTCGGCTGTAGCTGATGCAAGCGGTTTGGTTACAGGTGATAACTATACAGCTTTGGCTGCTGTTCTTAGTGAAGCGAATGCAAATGCTTCCATATACAATCCTGTAATGACAAATATCGCACTGACCGACCAATTTGTGGAAGATGGTTCATATCTCCGTCTGTCTAATCTTACAATAGGTTACTCTTTGCCACAGGCATGGCTGGAAAAAGCTAAAATTTCCAACGTGCGTATTTTCGTTCAAGGAACAAACCTCTTCTGTGCAACTAAATATTCAGGTTCTGATCCGGAAGTGGATACCCGTTCTTCCAAAAATCCTTTAGCCTTAGGTGTTGACTTCTCTGCATATCCAAAGTCAAGAGGATTTAATGTCGGTCTTAATCTGTCATTCTAATCGCTAATTGTAAACTTTAAATATAACTAGAAAATGAAATCATTGAAATATATAGCATTAGGTGTTGTTGCTTTGTCCTTGGGGGCTTGTGCAGATTTTTTTGAAACAGAATCCCCTTCTGCAGTTGATTCTTCTGTGATATTTTCCAGTACCACAAAAACGGGACAAGCCATTGAAGGTATTTATGACCAGTTTGGAGCTGATAAAAGTTACAGAAATCGATTGGCCTGCGGTTTCCAAGGTATGAATACAGACATAGAGCATAATACTAAAAACGATGGAAAGGCTGATTATGCTACTTATAATATGACGACTACGAGTTCAGACGTCTCCACTGCTAATGGTAAAGATCCGTGGGGATATTTGAATACGATGGTTGAGAGAGCCAACTTGATAATAGAAGGAATAGAGGAATATGGAGCATGGGACGATCCGGAAGATGCCGATTATGCTTTGTTCCGTTATTATTTGGGAGAAGCTTTGTTCTTGCGTTCATATGTTTATTTGGAAATGGTAAAGATATGGGGTGATGTTCCTCCTCGCTTTGAATCATTGGCAAAGAATGATGCGGGTATGGATATAGCAAAGGACGACCGTAACAAGATTTTTGACCAATTGCGCATTGATTTGAAGCGTGCAGCAGAATACTTGCCATGGTCAGCTGAGTGCCCGGGACTTATGCGTAACTATACCGGCCGTCCCAGCAAAGCCGCAGCATTGACCTTGTTGGCACGTGTTGACTTGACATACGCTGGTTATGCCTTGCGTCCTGATTATATTCAAGTTGGTGGAGGTGCTCCTTATAAAGTACAATTGAATACGAAGGATGCGGCTTTACGTACAGAGTTGTATCAGGAGGCATTGGAATCATGTGCTGAGATTATGAAGAATGGTGCGGAAGACAGTAAATTACTCGATTCTTTCGAACAGGTTTTCCGCAATATCTGTGCTGATGTAGAGGATTATTCTCAATCTGAATTTATCTGGGAGATTCCTTTTGCAGAATCACGTGGTCAATTTATGAATTACAACACAGCAAAAGGTGACAAATCATATGAGGCCTTGAAAAATAATAAAAGTGGTTCCACCAATTCATCACAGGCTGTTGTTCCTACTTTATTGTATGATTATGAAGAAGGCGATAAGCGTCGTGATGTTACAATTTTGCCATATGTTTGGTACAGTGATAACGCATCATCAATGGCATCCGATTCTGCTTTGCGTGAAGCATTGATGCCTGGAACTGCCGCTGCAGATAAACGTTTATATCAGAAAAACCAACCTATCTCAACTTTCTATTTGGGTAAATATAGAATAGAATGGATGACAAGGGAGAGAGCAAGTAATGATGATGGTATCAACTATCCGGTTATGCGTTATGCTGATGTAATTTTAATGTTCTGTGAGGCTTCCTTAGGTGGTATAACCGGTGATGTACCGACCAACAATACAGGATTGGATCCACAAGCTCAATTTGACCGTATCCGTGAACGCGCTGGTTTGGATTCAAAACCGCTTACCATGGAGAACCTGATGGATGAACGTAAGTTTGAGTTCTGTGGCGAATATATCCGTAAATATGATTTGGAACGTTGGGGAAAACTGAAAGAGAAACTGGTGGAGACAACAAAACGTTTGGCTGATTTGAATGCACATACCGGTGAATTTGAACAAACGGGTGATACCATTTATTTCAAATATCGTCTAGATAACAGTTTCGTATATGAAGGTTCTGGTTTGAACGGATATGTAATGGACAGTATCTGGGGATTGAAGAAAAATGAGGTAGGAGCTCCAGCTACATTCAGAAAGGAAAATGGTTGGGTTGCCAAATGTATTTTCAGTGGTGATAGTGGAGCAGAACTAGACCCGAATGAATATGTACTTTACATTGATGAGGAGTTGATAGATAAGCGTCATTATTGGCCCATCTTCCTTGTAAATGTGGGTTCTAGCAATGGAACGCTTTGGAATGATTATGACTATCAATAAATTGTAGCATATTATAGAGAAAACCGCTTTGCATTATGTAGAGCGGTTTTGCTGGTTCTAAATACATTATGTGATGAAATATTTATTTGTTCTATTCTTTCCTGTTTTACTGCTTGTGTCATGCTCTGATAAAGACAAAAATGTGCCGGATGAGAATTTGCCAATCGAGGATATATTGGCTTTTCCTCATGCGGAAGGGGCTGGAGCTTATGTGACGGGTGGAAGAAGCGGTTCTGTTTATTTAGTAACGAGCCTGGAAGATGATTTGTATGGCAAGATTCCAGGAACATTACGTTATGCATTGAATCAGAATGTGGCACGAACCATTATCTTTAAAGTGAGTGGGGTGATTCAGCTAAAAACTGAGCTCCGCATTAAAGCGGGAAATTTGACTGTTGCCGGTCAGACCGCTCCTGGTGATGGCATCTGCATTGCCGGTTATCCTGTTATTATTGATGCGGATAATGTGATTATCCGTTTCATCCGTTTCCGGATGGGTGACATCAATAAAGTTGAAGGTGATGCTTTGACTTGTGTGAAGCGTAAAAATATTATGATAGACCATTGTTCCATGAGTTGGGGAACAGATGAATGTGCTTCTTGTTATGGGAATGAGAATTTCACTATGCAATATTGTTTGATTGCACAAAGTCTGACCAATTCTGTACATGTAAAAGGTAGCCATGGATATGGTGGTATATGGGGCGGGAAAAACGCAACGTTTCATCATAATTTGCTGGCACATCATGACAGCCGTAATCCCCGATTTGATCATGATTATGTTTCAACCGCACGTGGACCGGTTGATTTTGTCAACAATGTGATATACAACTGGGGAGGAAATAGTGCCTATGGCGGTGAGTCTGCCGCCTCAAGTGGGGAGTATCGTACTATTAATATGGAGAATAATTATTATAAGTATGGACCTGATTCAAAGCACAAAGATAGAATTGTGAATCCTACAGTTTCTTGTTCCAACTGTTGCGAATCTGACCCTTTGGCCGTTTTACCAGGGCATTTCTATATTGCAGGAAATTATGTTTATGGTAGCGATAAAGTGACGGTAGACAATTGGGATGGTGGTGTACAGGGAGTGGATATTGATGTCTTGACTCAGATAAAATCAACGGAACGTTTTGAAATGTCTGTTATTACCGAGCTGCAGACGGCAGAGGCTGCTTATCAGACAGTACTGGAACATGCCGGTGCATGTCTGGTGAGGGATGCCATAGATACTCAAGTAGTCAGTGATGTACAGAATGAAACAGGAACCTTGATAGATTCGCAAGATGAAGTAGGCGGATGGCCTGAATACACATCTGCTGAACCGAAGGCCGATTCAGATATGGACGGTATTCCCGATGAATGGGAAGATAAAATGGGGTTGAACAAGTTGTCTTATGCCGATGCTAAGGAAAAGACCGTGGAACCTCCGTATACCAATCTGGAAGCATATTTAAATAGTTTGGTCGAACATTTATATGAATAATAAAATAATAGAATCAATATGAAAAGAATAATAGCATTTGCTGTAATTGTTATGGGGGTATTGGGCATTTCTGCACAGACACCTGCTTTTCCCGGTGCATACGGTGGTGGCATGTATACTACTGGTGGAAGAGGGGGAAAAGTTCTTTATGTTACCTCTTTGGAAGATGGAGAGACAAAAGATGTAGGTACTTTCCGTTGGGCTGTAAGCCAAAAATATCCACGTATAGTCATGTTTAAGGTATCAGGTACAATTCATTTGAAACGCAAATTGTCCATCAAAAGTGGTGATCTTACTATTGCCGGTCAGTCAGCCCCTGGAGATGGTATTTGTATAGCAGATCAAGAGGTTACGTTAGGGGCAGACAATATAATTGTCCGTTTCATGCGTTTCCGTCCCGGTCATTCTGATTTGGAAGCCGAGAGCGATGCAATCAATGGTCGTGGTTTGAAGAACATCATTATTGATCATTGCTCCATGAGCTGGAGTGTTGATGAGTGTGCCTCTTTTTATGACAATAAGAACTTTACCATGCAGTGGTGTTTTATTGCAGAGAGCTTATGTAATACCGGTCACTCTAAAGGCGCACACGGATATGGTGGTATTTGGGGAGGGGAGAATGCCTCGTTTCACCATAATCTGATAGCCAATCATTTGAGTCGGAATCCTCGTTTTAATGGTTGGAAAAGATCGGGCTTGAAATATAAATCTACATTGGATGAAGAACGGGTGGATTTTCGTAATAATGTTGTCTTCAATTGGGGTAATAACAGCTCTTATGGTGGAGAGAGTGCCGGACATTATAATATTGTAGCCAACTATTTCAAGGCAGGCATGGCAACTCCTTCATCCAAACGTGAGCGCATTACTCAGATAGATATAGACAAGACAGACAGCATTGTTCCTAATTATGGTCTATATTATATCGCAGACAATTATGTATTTGGGGCCGATGAACCAAAGGGAAACGATTGGTCACATGTGTCGGTAAAGGAAGGGGTCAAGAAGAAAAAGGCAAAAATGGATAAACCGTTTGCCTATACTCCTATTATGCAGCATACGGCAGAAGCCTCATTGATGGCTGTTGCAGTATATGGCGGTGCTTCCTATCAGCGTGACGCAGTAGACCAGCGCTTGGCGCAGGAAGTAATGACGGGCGTATCGCGCTACAAGGGTTCTGTTACTGGGAAGCCTGGAATTATTGATAGTCCTGAAGATGTTGGAGGTTATCCTGAATATAAATCGACAGAAGCGCCTGTAGATACCAATCAGGATGGAATTCCAGACGGCTGGTTGGAGGAACATTTTCC
The DNA here is from genome assembly GCA_017694875.1 of Candidatus Gallipaludibacter merdavium. Taxonomy (GTDB): domain Bacteria; phylum Bacteroidota; class Bacteroidia; order Bacteroidales; family Paludibacteraceae; genus Gallipaludibacter; species Gallipaludibacter merdavium. Next base: position 8,955 of record JADIMG010000010.1, on the reverse strand, counting down.
AGGAAAACTTTCGACAGACAAGAATGAGGAAGGATATACTTATTTGGAAGTTTATTTAAATAGTCTGGTAGAGAATATTACAGAGCAGCAATATCAGGGAGCATTCTATAATGAGTAATTCATGCTGTAAACAAAAGATGTGTTGACATGATTAAATGTTGGCACATCTTTTTGTTTATATAGCTATTGTGCTTGTGTGCTTCTTCATATATCTTTGCATTATCAATCACAGAGAACACAAATGGAAGAAATAGTTTTGTTAAATGTTGTAGGTCAGGATAAGCCTGGTGTAATGGCAGCTCTTACAGAAATCTTGGGGCGTTGTAATGCCAACATATTGGATATTGGTCAAACGGATATCCATCATACTTTGGCTTTGGGAATATTGTTTCAAGTACCAGAAGGAGAGGATTCTGCTCCAATTTTCAAATATATTTTATTTAAGGCTTCTGAATTGGGACTTACTGTCCGTTTCACTCCAATAAGTGAAGAGCGTTATACCAATTGGGTGAACCGTCAGGGGAAAGGACGCTATATAGTAACCATGTTGGGTAAGACTATTTCGGCCAAACAATTGTCGTTTGTGACAAAAGCCATAGCTGAACAGAACTTGAATATTGACTCAATAAAACGTCTGACGGGTCGTCCTGCTCTTCATCAGGAAGAAGAGAATTTGCGTTCATGTATAGAATTGTCCGTGCGCGGAGATCTGCCAGACAAGCAGAAACTGTCTGAGCAATTTTTGCGTTATTCCTCCGAACTGGGCGTTGATATTTCCTTTCAGCGCGATGATATTTTCCGTCGTAACCGTCGACTTATTTGCTTTGACATGGATTCTACACTTATCAAAACAGAAGTGATTGATGAATTGGCTGAGCGTGCAGGTGTGGGAGCTGAAGTTCGTGCCATTACTGAAGCGGCCATGAGGGGCGAGATTGACTTTTCGGAAAGTTTTGCACGTAGGGTAAGCTTGCTGAAAGGACTAGATGAATCGGTTATGCGCGAAATAGCAGAAAATTTGCCGATTATGGATGGAGCTGACCGTCTGATGTCAACACTGAAACAATGTGGAATGAAGATTGCTATTTTGTCGGGTGGATTTACCTATTTTGGTAATTATTTGAAGAAACGTTTTGGCGTTGACTATGTATATTCGAATGAATTGGAGATTGTGGATGGAAAATTGACTGGCCGTTATGTGGGAGATATTGTTGACGGTAAACGGAAAGCAGAGTTGTTACGGTTGATAGCCCAGATAGAGAATATCACGCTGGAACAGGTCATTGCTGTTGGCGATGGTGCCAATGACTTGCCCATGCTTAATTTGGCCGGTTTGGGAATAGCATTCCACGCCAAACCGAAAGTGAAGGCCAATGCGCGACAATCATTGTCAACAATAGGATTGGATGGAATTCTCTATTTCTTGGGATTCAGAGATATTCATATAGACCAATAGTCTGTAGAATATCTTTTAAGGAGTTTATTCTCTTTAGTGATGCTTTTGATTCTTCTCTATTGGTTGATATGCCAAAAAAGTCGTATTTTTGTGCTGTTTTTCGCCAACGATGAAAGATGCATTATCCATAGAAGAGGCTAGAGAGAGATTCACAGAATATCTTGAAGTCAACAAGTGCCGCAAAACAATGGAGCGTTTTGCTATTTTGGAGTTTATCTATATGCATGATGGGCATTATTGCGTTGATGATATATTTAGTATGTTGCAACAGAAATATAGGGTAAGTAAAGCTACTGTATATAATACTTTGGAACATCTGTGTAAGGCGAATTTGGTTATGCGTAATGTCTTTGAGAGAGAGGCAATAGCATACTATGAACGTTTTACCTTACGCCCTCATCATCATGTTATTTGTCTCAAGTGCGGTTCCATCAGCAATTGGTATGATGATGAAGTTATTTCTTTGTTACAATCGAAGAAAATAAGGAATTTCCGTTTGCAGGAAACTTCTTTGCATTTGTATGGAAAATGTATTCGTTGTAAAATAGCCAAACGAGATAAATCTAAACAAGCATAATTTAATAGAAATGGAAAAAGTTGATGTACTTTTAGGCCTTCAATGGGGCGACGAGGGGAAAGGAAAGGTTGTGGATGTCTTAACGCCTGATTATGGCCTTGTGTGTCGTTTTCAAGGTGGACCTAATGCGGGGCATACCTTAGAGTTTGATGGTAAAAAAGTAGTGTTGCGCTCCATTCCATCGGGAGTATTTCAGGGCAACAAGATTAATGTAATTGGTAATGGGGTAGTCTTGGATCCTGCTCTGTTCAAGTCTGAGGCTGAAGCACTGGAAGCTACTGGTGTAGATTTGGTTTCGCGCTTGTACATTTCAAAGAAAGCTCATTTGATTTTACCAACACACCGCTTGTTGGATGCCGCTTACGAAAGTGCTAAAGGCAGTGGAAAAATCGGTACAACAGGAAAAGGAATAGGACCGGCCTATACAGATAAGGTGAGTCGAAATGGCTTGAGAGTCGGCGATATTTTACATGATTTTGAACAGAAATATGCGCAGGCTGTGGCACGTCATAAAGAAATATTATCTCATTATTCTCTTTCTTATGATTTGGAGAAAATAGAAAAAGAATGGTGGGAAGGTGTAGCATATCTGAAACGCTTTAATTTGATAGATAGCGAACATTTCATCAATAATTCTTTGAAAAAAGGATGCAAAGTCTTGGCAGAAGGTGCTCAAGGTACGATGCTGGACGTGGATTTTGGTTCTTATCCTTTTGTAACTTCTTCCAATACGGTTTGTGCCGGTGCTTGCACTGGTTTGGGGGTTGCTCCACGAATGATTGGTGAAGTCTATGGAATTTTCAAAGCCTATTGTACTCGTGTAGGTAGCGGTCCTTTCCCAACTGAATTGTTCGATGAAACGGGCAAGACAATTCGCGATTTGGGACATGAATATGGAGCTGTTACAGGACGTGAACGCCGCTGTGGGTGGATTGATTTGGTTGCATTGAAATATGCGGTTATGATTAATGGGGTGACTAAATTGATTATGATGAAGAGCGATGTGCTTGACCAATTTGAAACCATTAAAGCCTGTACAGCCTATAAGATGGGTGGAAAGATTGTTGAAGAATTCCCATTTGATATTTCTGAAGATATTGAGCCTGTTTATACGGAGTTGAAAGGTTGGAAAACTGATATGACGCATATGACAAGCGTAGAAGAGTTTCCAGCAGAATTCAATGATTATATTGCATTCTTGGAGAAACAGTTAGAGGTACCAATTGCTATTGTTTCTGTTGGACCAGACCGTAAGCAGACAATCTTAAGATAGAAAATTTCAGATATAAGAAAATGCAAAGTCTGTCAGAAATGGCAGACTTTGTTTTTTGGCAAGTATTTTGCTGTTTTTTATATGAACGAACTAATTGTATTGATATGATTTATATTATTTTTATTTTAGTAGCGCTGGCCAGTTGGTTGGTGTCTGCACGTTTGGAATCAAAGTTTAAAAAATATTCCCGTATACCTTTACGTAATGGTATGACAGGTAAAGATGTAGCAGAAAAAATGCTCCGTGACAGTGGTATAACAGATGTTGTAGTAACTTCAACTTCTGGACATTTGACTGACCATTATAATCCAATGACCAAGACAGTCAATTTAAGTGAATCGGTATATAATTCATGTAGTGTAGCGGCAGCCGCTGTGGCAGCTCACGAATGTGGTCACGCAGTACAACATGCTTATGCTTATGCACCACTGAAAATGCGTTCGGCTTTGGTACCTGCCGTAAGTTTTGCTTCGCAGTGGGTACAATGGGTAATATTGGCAGGCGTGCTGTTTTTCAACAGCTTCCCGCAATTGTTGTGGGCAGGCATAGCTTTGTTTGCTATCACAACATTGTTTAGTTTTGTTACACTACCTGTTGAAATAAATGCTAGCAAGCGGGCTTTGGTATGGCTTGATAGTGCAGGTATAACCAGCGGTGAAATGCAGGAACAGGCAAAAGATGCACTTAAATCAGCAGCTTATACTTATGTAGTGGCAGCTTTGGGCTCTTTGGCTACTTTGGTATATTATATTTTGCTTGCCTCAAGCCGTAGGGATTAAATGAAGAAATAAAAACGGGTTATTTAGACAGATAATCCGTTTTTTTTTACTATCTTTGCACACCAAAATAAAGGACCCGTAGTTCAGCTGTATAGAACGTCAGATTCCGGTTCTGAAGGTCGTGGGTTAGAATCCCGCCGGGTTCACAACAAAAGTAAAAAACAGACACCAATTCAATGATGTCTGTTTTTGCTTTATAGGGTGGTGTAGCATCTATGATTGAATGGACCCGGCGAACAACCGCTGAAATTCCTGTTCAAAGTTTGGTGTGAAGATACCTTTGCCGATGGAATCGACAATTTCTTTCATCTCCCAAAAGCGACCTTCATCAATCTCTATGGGGTCTGGACTTATTGGGTCGTCATATATCGTTTTGTAGGCATATACGAGTTCTGATTCACAAGTCGATGTGAATTTATAGAAGGTAATGAATTGTGGTGTGAATTGAGAAATGTTCAATTCCTCCAATGCCTCGCGTCTCAATGCTTTTTCAATGCTTTCTCCATAATCCACGTGTCCACCTACAGAAGTATCCCATTTTCCAGGCTGGATATCCTTGCTTGTACTTCTTTTTTGTAGATACAATTGTCCTCGTGAATTAAAAACATGGAGATGTACAACTGGGTGTAACAAAAAAGTGTGGGCATGACACTCTTGTCTGCCCGCACTTCCTATAACATTACCCATTTCATCTACGATAGGGAATAGTTCCATATTATTTTTCAGGTGTATATTTATATTTGAAGATGATAGCAAAAAGGATTCCGACAATTAGTGCATAGGCCGCAAAAATATACCAAGCTGTACTCCAACCTTCTGCAATCATAAGAGGGTCAGTTTGTGTATATACGAATTTGTTCACAACCATCTGAGCGCTGAGCGTTCCTATCGTGGCTCCAATACCGTTGGTCATAATCATGAAAAGGCCTTGTGCAGAAGAACGGATGGATGGATTTGTTTCTTTATCAACAAAAAGAGCACCTGAGATATTGAAAAAGTCAAATGCCATTCCATATACAATCATGGAAAGAATAAACAGCCAAACGCCGCCACCTGGGTTGCCTAAGCCGAAAAATGCAAAGCGTAAAACCCATGCAAACATGGCCATAAGCATGACCTTTTTTATTCCAAAATGTTTCAGGAAAAATGGAATAAGCAGAATGCAAAGTGTTTCCGAAATTTGTGAAAGTGAAATCAACATATTGGCATGTTGTACGCCGAATGTATCTGCATATTTTTCAATGGCGCCGAAACTGGTGATGAAAGGATTGGCAAATCCGTTGGTAATTTGTAATGACACACCGAGCAACATGGAAAAGATGAAGAAAATGGCCATCTTTTTCTGTTTGAACAGGGCAAATGCCTGGAGACCCAATGCCTCTGCCACTGATTTTTTTTCGCCTCCTTTGCTAATGGGGCAATGGGGCAGGGTAAATGAATAAATGGCCAATACTAGTCCTATAGTACCGCTTACGATAAATTGCATGGCAGTTGTCTGGAAGCCTAACAGGTCAACAGTCCACATGGAGCAAATGAAGCCTACGGTTCCAAATACGCGAATGGGCGGAAAATCCTTGACGGTATCCATTCCGGCCTTTTCCAATGCATTATAGGCGACAGAATTGGAGAGTGCCAAAGTTGGCATATAGAATGCGACACTAACTGTATAAAGTGAAAAGAGGATGGGAAATTCTACCGCATTTCCTGCTTGCAGCCCATAATAACCTGCTGCTATCATGGCGACGCCGGCAATGGCATGGCTGATTCCTAACATGCGTTGGGCTGGTATCCAACGGTCGGCAATAATACCGATAAGTGCAGGCATAAATATGGAGACAATACCTTGTATGGAATAAAAGATTCCGATATTGGTACTCATGCCAATATTACTTAAATAGGTCCCCATGCATGTGAGGTAGGCACCCCATACTGCAAATTGGAGAAAGTTCATTACAATTAGTCGAAGTTTCATGTCGTATTTGTTTTAAGTGTTAGTAAATTTCAATTTATGCTTGTCCTTTGAGGAACTTTTGCCGAACATCTTCAGGAAAGCGTTCTATGGCATACCTTAACATGGTTCGTGGCATGAGTTGGTATTTTTTGTGGTCTGTCAAATAGCTCATCAATATTTCTTGCCCTGATTTTTTGCCGACTTCTCTTAACATCCATCCGGTTGCCTTTTGAATAAGGTCATGAGGATGATGTAGATATATGTCGGAAATTTGAAAAGTCATGTCTGGTTGTTTTTGTTTGATGAATGAATGGGTTGCAACTATAGCAATACGTTGTAGCCACAGATGATTGTTTTGAGCCCATGTAAGCAATACGGACCTGTCTTTGTCCATAAGGTAATTGCCAACAATCTGTGGAGCTGACAAATCGACCAAATCCCAATTGTTAATATCATCAACATGGTTCATGTAAAACGTGTATATGTCATGTGCCTTTTTTGCATCTGCATTGTGTGCCTGTTTTACCAGAATGAGAATAGCGGCCAAACGTACTTCATGCCATTGGCTGTTGATAATTTGTTCGATTTCTTCCAATGGCAAAGAATAATACGGTTTGATAGCTTGTCTTATTTGTGGTACGGTAATGCCAAGAAAAAGGTCTCCTTCTCCATATTCTCCTATGCCAGTCTTGAAAAAACGTTGTAAAATATCTTTTTTCTCTTCATTGTAGAGCCCTTGGAGATGTTCTCGTAATTTTTGTGCAGATGGCAGCATACGTGTTTTCTTATTGGTTTTGCTTACGCCGGTTTATTTCGTTGCGGATAAAGACGGCTTTTTCATAATCTTCTTTTTCCAAAAGCTCCTGTAGGACGTTTGCTAACGTTTCGTTGGGATATGGTGTTAAATCTGTGTGTTCATCCATCTCAGCTATATTAATTTTGGCTGCTTTTTTTGAAGTGACCTGTAGAAATAGCGTTTCTTCTATATATATTGGTTTAGTGTATCTCAGTGCCATTGACAGCGCATCAGATATTCTTGCTGTTTGTTTGGTATTGATGTCCCCTTCTTCTGATTGTAGATACAATTCGGAAATGAATACTCCATTGGACAATCCTGTAACAACCACTCTTTTGAGCAGAATGCGAAATGCGTCCAATGTGTTTTTGAATAAATCATGTATAAGGGGAGCATCCAGTTTTATATGGGCTACATATGCAGCAATTGCTGCAGCTTCTTCCATTCCGATAACGATGGAAAAGCTGCGTTCGCCCGAGACCTCTTGAAGTTCAAGAATGGCGCAGTTGGGGTCTGCTTTGAGGTGTGAGATTCGTTTAACCTTGATTTGAACGAGTTGCATGCATACATATTTTCAGGCTGTAAAGTTAGTGTTTGTTGGTGGCAGTTACAAATAGTATGGTTATTTTCTCTCATATTTGTCTGATGTTTTGTTTCGTGTTTGGTTTGATGCATGCCTTTTTGGGGGAATTTATAAGAGAAAAAGATGGTGGTTGGGAATAACCAAAATTAAAAACAGCATTTTTATTTGTTTCTCCTCTCAGCTTTGAGTATTTTTGTGTTTGATACAGTTAAGCTCTATTTTATGAATAGTTTTTTGAATCAGGTAGTAGTAGATTTGAATAAACGTTTCGGACGTGATTTGTCCGAAAAGATATATGTGTTTCCGAATCGCCGTGTAGGTGTTTTTTTCCAGAAATACATCTCTCAAAATATAAACACGCCGATGTTTGCTCCGGAAATATATACTGTCAATCAGTTGTTTGAACGCGTATCCGGTTTGCAAAAGGCAGATAATCTGTCTTTGCTTTTTCATTTGTTTATAGTGTATAAGGAAATAGTTTCCAATAATGAAACTTTTGATGAGTTTTTATATTGGGGGCAAATGCTGCTGGGCGATTTTGATGATTTGGATAAATTCAATGTTCCGGTTGAAGGAGTTTTTGCCAATATAAAAGAGATAAAGGAGATAGATGAAGCTTATGATTATCTTTCTGATAAGCAGCGGAAAGCGATAGCTACCTTTTGGGATGGTGTATCACGTTCCAAGGATGGCAATGTGAAGTCTGGCTTCCTACATCTCTTTGAGAAATTGTCACAAGTGTATGGGGCTTTTACAAAGGTGTTGATTGAAAAAGGGGAGGCCTATGATGGTTTGGCGCAACGAATTGCCATAGAAAAACTGGGAACAGGTCAATTGTGTGAAGAGTTGCAAGGAAAGCAACTGGTTTTCATTGGGTTTAATGCCTTGTCTGTGTGTGAACGCAAGCTGATGAAATATTTCCAGAAAAATGCTGATGCTCTTTTTTACTGGGATTATGCTTCTGAGTATTTGAAAGACAATGTGGCAGGGCGATTTATAGATGAGAATCTAAAAGACTTCCCTCAGGCATGTGAGATTGTGGATGGCAAGGAGAATAAGACCCATTTTCATCTGATTCCAATTCCTTCCATGGTTGCGCAGGCTCAGTATATTGGTCAATGTGTAAATGAATTGCACGTTTCTTCTTCTTCTGCTGCTTCTGATATGTTGAATACTGCGGTTGTGCTGCCGGATGAGACTTTGTTAATGTCAGTACTACATGCATTGCCCGAAGATATACGACAGGTTAATGTGACAATGGGCTATCCTATGTCGGTCACATCCATTATGGGATTTATGGAACAGGTATTTTTGCTTAGAACCAAAGAGCGTGCGTCAAAAAACGAAACACAATATTATTACAAAACAGTAATGTTCTTGTTACGCCATAAATATGTGCAGACTATTTGTGGGGAAGAAGCTTCACGCTATGCCAATCAGGTGATACAGAACAATATGGTCTATGTCTCTGCATCTGTGTTCTCTGAAGCGAAAAGTCCATTGTTGCAGATTTTGTTTGTTAAGGTTCAAAATCTGAAAC
>JADIMG010000073.1 GCA_017694875.1 Candidatus Gallipaludibacter merdavium | reverse complement strand
CGTCATATATAACCGACCTATCAATAAAAATTAGAGTTCGTCAAATCCTCGATAAGGAGTTGGCGAACTCTATATTTTTAGTTACTCTGCAGAGTGGACTGAATTGTGATTACTTTTTCAGTGCCCTCGTTTTCACCGGACTCATTTTTGTTGCTATAGAGAAATATTCTATCTACTATCCTAACATACTCATCAAAATACCAGCAGCTACTGCCGAACCAATCACACCGGCTACATTCGGACCCATGGCATGCATCAACAAGAAGTTACCTGGGTCAGCTTCCTGACCAAGTGTCTGAGAAACACGTGCAGCCATTGGAACAGCAGATACACCTGCGGAACCGATAAGCGGATTGATTTTTTCTTTTGAGAAGACGTTCATCAATTTAGCCAACAAAACGCCGCCCGCCGTTCCTAAACCGAAGGCCAAGATACCTATACACAGAATAGCAAGTGTCTTGAGGTTCAGGAAGGCGTCTGCCGTTGCAGTTGCACCAACTGATATACCCAACATTATAGTTGTGATATTCATCAACTCATTTTGAACTGTCTTGCTCAAACGTTCTACTACACCACATTCACGCATTAAGTTACCCAACATCAAGCAACCAATCAGAGGAGCTGCAGATGGCAACATCAGCGAAACAATCATGGTAACCAAAATTGGGAAAATCACTTTTTCCTTTTTTGATACAGAACGCAATTGTTTCATACGTATTTCACGTTCAGCCTTAGTTGTAAGAGCACGCATAATTGGCGGCTGAATTACTGGAACCAATGCCATATAAGAATATGCCGCTACAGCAATCGGACCAAGCAAATCTGGAGCCAATCGAGTTGTAAGGAAGATGGCAGTAGGGCCATCAGCACCACCTATAATACCGATTGAAGCTGCTTCGTTTGGCATGAATCCCAAAGCAATGGCCCCAAGATAGGTAGCAAAAATGCCCAACTGAGCTGCTGCACCAAGCAACAAACTTTTCGGATTAGCCAACAGAGGACCGAAGTCAGTCATCGCACCTACACCGATAAAGATAATACACGGATAAATGCCCAATTTAACACCGAGATACAAGTAGTCAATCAAACCAGCCCCTTTGGCAAACTCTTCCCAATGAACATGTCCACCCGCAAACAATTCAGGTGTATAAAGACCAGCTCCAGGAAGGTTGGTCAATAACATACCAAATGCAATAGGCAATAACAACAATGGCTCGAACTGCTTCACAATAGCAAGGTAAAACAATACGCACGCTATTACTAACATGACGAGAATTCGCCAGTTTTCTGCAATCAGAGCAAATCCCGTACTGTTTACAAAGTCTGTAAGACTCTCGGAAATGTTCAATTGAGGCTCAATATATTCATCTGATTCTACACCATTACATGCATTGGCGCAAGCAGTCTGCTCTGTCTGTACTTCTGCGGTTGAATCTTCCGCCCATACAGTTCCTGCCATCAATGCACTAGCAGCAAAGGTGAGAACGAAACATAATAATCGTAGTGCTTTCATTTTTTACCCTTTTATTCAATATCTACCAATACATCATCTTGCATTACATTCTTGCCCACTTCAACATGAACAGCTTTAATGGTGCAATCACGTTCAGCCATAATACTGTTTTCCATTTTCATGGATTCCATCGTCAACAGCACATCACCACGTTTCACTCTTTGGCCAGGTGTAACCAACACTTTCATAATACTTCCCGGAAGAGGAGCCTTGATGCTTTCTGCCGAAGCTCTTGGGGCGGGTTGTGCAACAGGTTGAGCTACAGGAGCTGCAGTCGGCTGTTCCATCGGTGATGCAACTGAATCTGTTGCTTCTATCTCAATTAGTAAATCATCTTGCATCACAGATTTGCCTACACTCACATGGATTGCCTTTACTACGCCATCGTATTCGGTCATAATATTATTTTCCATTTTCATGGATTCCATCGTCATAAGCACATCTCCACGTTTCACTCTTTGGCCAACCTCAACAAGTACCTTCATAATGCTGCCAGGAAGAGGCGATTTGATGCTTACAGATTTTGTTGTCGTAACAGGAGCACTCGTAATTGTTTGTGCTGCCACTTTACCAGCCTGCTTGCGCAATGGAACATTGATTGTTTTCTTTTCACGTGCAATTTCAACAGTGAAAGGTGTGCCGTTAACTTCTATTTCGGCAACGTCTTGATCTACGTCGTTAACGACTACATCGTATTTGCTACCATTAATGGTAAATTGGTATTTTTTCATGAGTTGATTTATCTGACTAAATTGTTAATTCCGTAAATTTTTGAGTTCCAAGGAGAATAACGTCTTTCCACCTTCTTGATGGTGATAACGTGACTTTCCTCGTCATGTACCTCATATGCCAAATAAAGTGCCATTGCGATAGCTGCACTTTCATCGGCTGAAATATGACGGTCTTCGGTTTCTACTGAAGGACATGCAGGACATGCTGCTTCTCCTTTTGCCTGTTTAGGCACTTTTACCGTCGGCGCCATAACTTTGCCAAACAACGTGATAATGACAATCAATAATATCAAAACCACAAAAACAAGCAAAAAGCCTACAACGGTAACAATAAGTGCATTGGTCCAATTTATTGCTAATATCATCATATATATACAATCGGTTTATATCTCCGGGAATCCCGGAAATGGGATTCCTTATAACGGTATATTTGAATGTTTCTTTAGCGGATTGGTCAAACGTTTGGTTTGCAAAGCCTGGAAGGCACGAATAACACGGAAACGTGTATTACGAGGTTCAATCACATCATCAATATAGCCATATGAAGCGGCTTGATAAGGATTAGCAAACTTATTCTGATATTCCGCTGTTTTTTCTGCAATGAATTTTGCCTTTTCATCCGGATCAGCAATGTCTTTAATGGCTTTTCCTTCCAATACTTCGATAGCTCCGGCGGCACCCATTACAGCAATTTCAGCCGTTGGCCATGCATAGTTGAAATCACCACGCAATTGCTTACAACTCATAACGTCATGTGCTCCACCATAAGATTTACGCAGAGTAACAGTTACTTTAGGTACAGTGGCTTCACCGTAAGCAAACATCAATTTTGCTCCATGAGTAATAATTCCGGCATATTCCTGACCTGAACCCGGCAAGAAGCCCGGAACATCCACAAGAGTAAGAATAGGAATATTGAATGCGTCGCAGAAACGGACAAAGCGTGCAGCCTTACGTGAAGCATCGCAATCCAACACACCAGCAAGGAATGCAGGTTGATTGGCAATAATACCCGTTGACACACCATTAAAGCGAGCAAAACCAACAATGATATTTCTTGCATATCCAGCATGCACTTCCAAGAAATGTCCTTCATCGACAATACCTGCAATCACTTGCTTCATGTCATATGGCATATTGGGGTTGTCTGGAATAATCTCGTTCAATGCGTCTTCCATACGGTCAATCGGGTCATTGCAGGGTTCAATTGGAGCCTCCTCCATGTTATTCTGCGGGAGGAACGAAACCAATTCACGAATAAGAGCAATACCAGACTGTTCATCATCAACACGGAAATGAGACACACCGGATTTGCTATTGTGCATGGCAGCACCACCCAATGCCTCTGTTGTAATATCTTCACCTGCTACTGATTTAACTACCTTCGGACCGGTTACGAACATATAGCTGTTTTGTTCGGTCATCAAAATGAAGTCAGTTAATGCAGGAGAATATACAGCACCGCCGGCACATGGTCCAAATATAGCCGAGATTTGAGGAATTACACCTGATGCAAGAATGTTTCTTTCAAAAATTTCCGCATATCCTGCCAAAGAAGTAACACCCTCTTGAATACGAGCACCACCAGAGTCATTAATACCAATGACAGGAGCACCTACCTTCATGGCCATATCCATCGTCTTGCATATCTTTTGCGCCATTGTTTCTGAAAGCGAACCTCCAAACACAGTGAAATCCTGGGCGAACACATACACAACACGCCCATCAATGGTTCCGTGACCGGTCACAACACCGTCACCCATATATTTTTCTTTCTCCAAACCGAAATTTGTACAACGGTGTGTTACAAACATATCAAGTTCTTCGAAACTTCCTTCGTCAAGCAACATCTGAATGCGTTCTCTCGCCGTAAATTTACCTTTACTGTGTTGAGAAGCAATACGTTTTTCACCGCCACCTAATTTGGCGATTCTACGTTTTTCTATAAGGTCAGCAACCTTTGAAATATTATTCATGGTTTATAATATGTATTTAGTATAAATATGTTTGATTTTTATTTGTTGGGATTTTCACAAAGCTCTGTCAACACACCAAAAGTTGATTTTGGATGAAGGAATGCGATATTTAACCCTTCTGCACCTTTACGTGGTTGCTTGTCTATCAATTGGATACCCATTGCAGCAGCTTCATCCAACTGGCCTTGCAAGCCTTCTACAGCAAACGCCACATGATGAACACCGCCACGGCCGCCATTTTTTTCAATGAATTTAGCAATAGGACTTTCTGGGCTGGTTGGCTCCAAAAGCTCAATCTTGGTTTGCCCAATCTTGAAGAAGGCAGTCTTTACTTTCTGGTCAGCTACCTCTTCGATTGAATAGCACTTTGTTCCTAACAACTTTTCATAAAAAGGAATTACTTCTTCCAATTTGTTTACGGCAATGCCTAAATGTTCAATGTGAGTTGGTTTCATAATGGTATACTAAATATAAGATGTTTATAACTTAATAAGATGTTTATAACTTAGTGATTAAATAATTTCCGAATAGCGTTGGCAAATGTAGGAAAATATATCTGATTTTCAAACACAAAGAATAAATATTTTTTTTGTGGATTTGAGCATTCGACACCACTTTATTTTGAATATATGACAAATTTCCAGAAGTTCACTCACCAACAATACAATTGTATCAAAAACTCCCCGCTTACTGCGCCAATTTGCAATCAAACAAATCTTAAATTATACATTTTGCCATAAAAATCAAATTTACAGTAGCGTAGTATATGAAACAGATTTGCAGCAATTACCCTCATTTACTATCTTTGTCAAATCAACCAACATCATTAATCATGATTAAAACAGCCGAATTTGTCGTTTCAAATACCGACTATAAAAAATGTCCACAAGGACAACTGCCCGAATATGCTTTCATAGGACGCTCCAATGTAGGCAAATCGTCTCTCATTAACATGCTGTGTGCCAAAAAAGATTTGGCCAAAGCCTCTGCTACACCAGGCAAAACATTGCTCATCAATCATTTCATCATCAACAAGGAATGGTATCTGGTTGATTTACCTGGATACGGGTATGCTGCTCAAAGCAAAACCATGAGAAATAAACTCAAACAAATTATTGAAAACTACATCCTGTTCCGTCCGCAGCTCGTCAACTTGTTCGTATTGGTTGATTCCAGGCATGCACCACAAAAAATCGACATGGAATTCATGCAATGGCTCGGTGAAAATGAGGTACCATTCGCCATTGTCTTTACAAAAGGTGACAAAATGAGTGCAACCAGACTCCAAAACAATATTGACGAATACAAGAAAGTGCTTTTGGAAACATGGGAGGAACTTCCTCCTATTTTCAAGACTTCAAGTGCAAACGGATTGGGCAAGGAAGAACTCATCGCCTATATTGAACAAATCAACTCTGATATTGCCAACAACCCTAACGAACTATACAAACAGGATGAAATCTGCTAATATCATAATGGGCTTGTGCTTTGCTCTCACGCTGACAGCCTGCCACCACAAAACGAATACACAGCAGCAAACAACCCAAGCCCTAAAGTATGCCCAAGGATTTACCATTTTACAACACGACCACTACAAAGAGCTCGTAGTCACAAACCCATGGGTACCAGGAGAAATTCTCAACCGGTATTACCTGGTAAAGCATGACACTACCACAGTCCCTACAGACGGCTACAAAATTAAGGTTCCAATAAAAACAATTGGAATAACATCATCCACACATGTCCCATTCCTCCAATTGCTCACCGAGGAATCCTCTGTAGTCGGTATATGTTCGCCTCAACTCATTTACAGCCAAAACATACGGGAAAGATATGCCAAACGGCAAATTGCCGACATGGGAGACGCCCTGAACATCAACACCGAACAGGTCATCAAACTACGACCCGATATACTCATGGCTACTGCCTATAACAATTCAGATTCACATATTGAGCAGCTCAAAAGAGTCGGCATCTCTATAGTTTATAACATTGAATGGATGGAAACGTCTTTGCTGGCAAGAGCAGAATGGATTAAATTCATGGCCGCTTTTTACGATAAAGATGCTATGGCAGATTCCATTTTTCAGGATATAGAAGCAAAATATATTTATTTGGAGCAATTGGCTGCAACAGCAAAAGAAAAGCCGTCCATACTTAGTGGAGGCAATTTCAGAGGCACATGGTATGTGCCTGCCGGCAACAGCTATATGGGCAAGCTCTTTCAGGATGCCGGTGCCACCTATTTTTATGCGAACAACAAAGAAACAGGAAGCCTCCCTCTCACCCTGGAAACTGTTTTAGCAAATTTTTCCAACGCAGATTTTTGGGTAGGAAGCAGTGCTACATCCATGAAAGAATTGAGAAACATGGATGAGAAACACACCTTGTTCAATGCCTACAAACAAAATCATGTCTACAATTTCAACAAACGTACCACTCCCGATGGTGCAAACGATTTCTGGGAAACTGGCGTGGCACGTCCCGACCTGATTCTTGCAGATCTGATTAAAATCCTGCATCCGGAATTGTTGCCTGAACATCAGTTGTTTTTCTCTTGCCATCTCGAATAGAAGCCATCTCCCAACACCTTGCCAAAACTTTTGCAACATAAGGCTTTTTCACTATCTTTGCCAAATGCATAATTACGAACCAGATATGGATAATTTACAAGATAAGTTGCCTGACCATTATGTTTACTCTCACCCAGTCATTGAATTTATGACTGTTGTTGCACAAACATGCAAATTACTGGAACACACAGATGAATATGACCAGGAAGAGTTCATAGAGACTTTGCTCAAAATGCTTCCTCTGCTATATCAGAAAACCATTATGCTTAAGCAACCCGAAGAAGAAATAGATGGTTTTCTTGAACAATTTGTAACAGAAGACGATTATAATGAAATAGCTGGCATGATAAAAGACATGCTGGGCGAAGACGACGCATATTTGGAAGTATTTCACGCAGACATGCAACTGAGCGATACTCCCGTGCTTGCCTTCATCTCAGAAAATTTGGCCGATATATATCAGGAATTGAAAAATTTGGCAGGAAACTATCAGACCGTCGATATAGAAGTAATGACAGCAGCCATAGCAGCCACACTCAATGCCTTTTCTGAACATTGGGGCGAAAAACTTCTTAATGCCTTGCGTGCTTTGCATCATCTATATTTTCAGCCACACGACAAAGACGATAGCTATAGATATGATGAGCCAGCGGAACATTCACACAAAAATTGCGGGTGTGCTCACCATCATGATGAATCAGACCGCCGCGAAGACTTGTTTAATTTTTTCAGAAACGAATAAACCATGCATTTTCCTGCAAAAATAGACAAGAATGCCCTCAACGCCCTGCAAACAGTTGTGTTTGAAGGTAAGATTGAAGAAATCTGTACAACCGAACAAGCACAAGCAGCCATACAGCAGCTAAAGACATACGCAGAGGTTGGCATCGATACAGAGACGCGGCCCTCTTTCAAAAAGGGGACCTCCTATCCTGTATCTCTTCTGCAGGTTTCCACTCTCACGGTCTGCTATCTTTTCCGCCTTAACCAAATAAAGGACCTTACCCCCATTGGAGAATTGTTTGAGAACAAGAACGTAAAAAAAATAGGCCTTTCGCTGAGCGATGACCTTCGAGCTCTTACACAAAGAATCAGGATGACGCCCAAAGAATGCTTTGATATTCAAAATATGGTGAAAGATTACGGCATATTCGAGTTAAGCCTCCAAAAAATTTTTGCCATTGTCTTTAACCGGAGAATATCGAAAGCACAAAGGTTGTCCAATTGGGAACAAAAGGAACTGACAAATGCCCAACAATTGTATGCCGCCACCGACGCATGGGCTACCTTGCTCCTATATGCGCAGCTCAAGCGGGAAAGAAAGATTTCACAAAAAGAGAAGCAAACCATTGAAGCCGAATTGGCCCAACAGGAACAGGAGAGACTGGCACACATTCTCGAGCAAAAGGAATTAAGAAAATTAGAGTTGGAGAAAAACAAACATGACGAATCTATTTAAACAAGTTGGTGAATACAGTTTGCTGATAAAGCGCGTCTTCAACAAGCCTGACAGCTGGAAAATGTTCTTTAGACAATTGCCTAAAGAGCTGGAAAAACTCGGGTTGCAATCACTGCCCATTGTTGTTATCATTTCGGTTTTCATTGGTGCCATCATGACAATTCAGACCAAGCTCAACACAGAAAACCCTTTGCTGCCCACCTACAGTACAGGCCTTGTTACACGTGACACACTGTTACTCGAATTTTCCAGTACCATTCTATGCTTGATACTGGCAGGAAAGGTTGGTTCAAACATTGCATCTGAAATTGGTACCATGCGCATCACCGAACAAATCGATGCACTTGAAATCATGGGCGTCAATTCTGCCAACTATCTTATTTTGCCAAAGGTAACCGCCTTTGTTCTCATGATGCCTTTTCTGGTCATCATAAGCATGGCTGTAGGATTAATTGGCGGCTACTGTGTCGGTTTGTTTACCGACATTATCAGCACTGCTGACTATCTGTTAGGCATCCAATACGCATTTATACCTTATTATGTATTCTATGCCATTGTCAAATCACTGGTTTTTGCCTTTATCATCTCATCAGTCGCATCCTACTACGGTTATTTCGCCTATGGGGGAGCACTCGATGTGGGAAAAGCCAGTACCAATGCAGTCGTTAATGGAAGCATTCTTATTCTCTTCTTCAATTTATTGCTAACCAACCTTATGCTTGCCTAAGGTATTTAATCCCCTATGCTATGATTGAAGTAAAACATGTAAGCAAATCATTCGACGGTACTCTCGTACTCAAAGATATATCCGTTGTGTTTGAGGCTGGAAAGACCAACATGATTATCGGACAAAGCGGGTCTGGAAAAACGGTACTCATGAAATCTGTCATTGGATTGCACAAGATTGACCAAGGCCGCATTGAATACGATGGCAGAAACCTGCCTGATATGAAAATGAAAGATATTAGAAAGCTAAGAAAGGAAGTTGGCATGCTTTTTCAAGGTGCCGCCTTGTTTGATTCTATGTCTGTATTCGAAAATGTCATCTTCCCCTTGGAAATGTTTTCTTCCATGACTAAAAAGGAACAGGAAGAACGAGCACGCTTTTGCCTCCAACGTGTTAACCTTCCGGAACGTTCCTACATGTTGGCTCCTTCAGAAATTAGTGGCGGTATGCAGAAACGTGTAGCCATAGCACGGGCTATAGCCATGAATCCTAAATACCTTTTCTGCGATGAGCCCAACTCTGGACTTGACCCAAAGACATCACTGATTATCGACAAACTTATACACGAAATTACACAGGAATTCCATATTACCACTATCGTCAATACGCATGATATGAATTCCATTATGGAAATAGGTGACCATATCATGTTCATTGACAAAGGCGAAAAACGGTGGGAAGGGTCTGCACATGACATCTTCCATGCTGACTGCCAGGAACTCAACGATTTTGTGTTTGCGTCCAAACTTTACAAGAAAATTAAAGAAGTTAACCAATAAATTTACCTCCTATGAAACAAGCCTTGTTCATGCTTCTCCTATGCACGGGTTGTGTAGGGGTATTCTCCCAACAACGTCCCCAACGTGTACCAGCGACACCACACCCTATGGAATATATCCAGCCGAACGGAGATACAATTGACATACGCCTTAGAGGAGATGAAAACTTTCATTTCCATACGACACTGGATGGGTATAAGATTGTAAAGGATAAGAAGGGATATTTCCGTTATGCAAAAGAACGTAATGGTCTATTGGTTCCTTCATGCAGAAAAGCCCACAACCAAGAAAACAGGACAAAATGTGAATGGAATTACTTACATATAAATGGTATTAAATAACACCTGACACTATGAAAAAAATAATTTTTATGTTTTTATGTGCTGCTACATGTATTGCAACACTGATGGCTGTCCCAGCCAAACGTCTTACACAAACAATTGTACAACCCGACGGGACTGAAATAGAGGTTATCTTGTCTGGCGATGAATACTGTCATTATTTTACAACGACGGATGGATTCCGTATAGCGAAAAACAGTCAAGGAGTGTATGAATATGTCATTCTCCAAAACAACCAGCTGGAATTGTCTGGTTTGAAGGCGCTCAATCCTGACATGCGTACTACCGAACATGCAGAGCTTCTTACATCTATCAACCAGGAAGAGCAACGAAACTTTGCTGTTCAACAACGCATGGCCAAAAGAAATACACGCAACAAAATGATCCAGCAAAAGGTCGAAGTGTCTGAACGTACAAAGATGCCGGTCATTCTAATCAATTACTCAGACGTACAAATGGCTGTTCAAAACCCACAGACCGCATTTAATGACCTACTGAACCAAACTGGCTATGCAGCCAATGGAGCCACCGGTTCTGTAAAAGACTATTATGAAGATGCCTCTTTTGGTCAATATCTGCCACAATTTGACGTATATGGGCCCTATACACTGCCACAAGACCGAGAATATTATGGCGCAAATGACTTATGGGGAGATGACGTCCGTGCACCGGAAATGATTGCTGATGCATGTGCCTTAGCCGATCAAGACATTGACTTCAGCCAATACGATGCAAATAACGATGGCTACATTGACCAGGTCCTGGTATTTTATGCAGGACATAGTGAAGCTGAATATGGCCCAGAGGAATCCATATGGCCACACCGTTGGGTGGTCTATCCCTCCATTAATTACGACGGCACAGATGAAGACATAACCTTCGACGGAAAAACAGTAGCCGACTATGCATGCTTCAGTGAATTAAAGGGCTATACGGGAACCGATATGTGCGGCATCGGCACTTTTTGTCACGAATTCGGACATATTCTTGGGTTGCCAGATTTATACGCTACCAATTATTCAACACACAACACATTAGGTTCTTGGGACCTTATGGACTACGGACCATACAACAACGACGGCAGGACACCTCCAACGATGTCCGCTTATGAACGTTTTTATCTGGGGTGGCTCACTCCAACCATTTTACATGAAGCCGGCAACTATGAACTGGTTGAGATTCAATCAAGCAACCAGGCTTATATCATCACCTCTACGGGCGAACACAACCTGGACGGTGCCAATCCTGACCCGACCTCATTCTATCTGTTGGAAAACAGACAACAAACCTCATGGGACACCTATCTCCCAGGACATGGTATGCTGGTAACGAAAGTAAATTACAGCGCGACTAAATGGGAAAACAATACCGTTAACAACACCTCCAGAAGCATGGGGGTTGAAATTGTACAAGCAGACGGACGCTCTTCAACCGATGGTGATAGCGGCGACACTTACCCTAACGGCTCGCTCTATACGTCATTTACTCCTTATACTAATTATCCCGTTTATAACATTACCGAAAACAATGGCCTGATTAGCTTTGCATTTATGGACAGCTCTACTCAAAGTAGAGAAGACGCAGATTGCTTTACTGAAATGTTCGAAAGATGTACACAGCAAGGAACGAATGACATCAGTAGCAGCCTAAATAACTATTGCGACAACGACGGGTGGTCAGGAACAAAGATTTTTGAGGAAAACGGCGGTCTTAAATTAGCCTCATCTTCTTCTGGTGGTGAACTCACAACCCCCACTCTCGGATTGACAGGCACCATCAACGTGGAGGCACTATTAAGTCCTTTTGGAAATGACAATGCTACCATTACTTTATCTTTGACTGGAAATGGAACACTCAGTACAACCCAATGGCAAGTCACCGCAGAAGATGTCTATACATGTTCTATTTCTGATGCTGATGCTTCTACACAGCTAACACTTTCTGTAGAAGCAGATAACCGTTTCTACATTTACGCATTCGAAGCATGCAATGAAACGATTAGCACAGTTAACCAAGCCCATTCCCAAACATTCCTACAGATTCTACCAACAGAAAACGGTCTTCGCTTTGAAAATGTTTTACAACCCTCCAACATACGCATCTATAATGCTATGGGCCAACTGTGCTGGCAGCAAAAGATTCTTGATGCACAAGATTGCCCACTGCCACAGGGTTTCTATATAGTTTCCATTTTCAACGACGCCGGGCAGCTTCAATACTCGCAGAAAATTGTTTGTCAATAGAATATAACATACACAGAATGAAAATTATATCATATAATGTCAACGGTATCAGGGCAGCCATGAACAAAGGGCTTTGCGACTGGTTACAACAAGAACAACCGGATATTTTGTGCATGCAGGAAACCAAGGCACAACCCGAACAGATTGATACAAAACCATTTGAGGAAGCCGGCTACCACTGCTATTTTCACTCAGCACAAAAAAAGGGATACAGCGGCGTGGCCATTCTTTCCAAACAGCAACCAGACAGACTGGTTATCGGCATGGACAATGAACGTTATGACTCGGAAGGACGCATTCTGAGAGCCGATTTTGGCGACTTATCCGTTATGAGCGTATACGTTCCCTCTGGCAGCTCGGGCGATGAGCGACAAGCATTCAAAATGGACTTTCTGGAAGCTTTCCTACCTTTTGTCACGCAAGTAAGAAATGAACGCCCGAATCTGATAGTCTGCGGCGATTACAATATCTGCCATAAACCCATTGACATCAACCACCCGGAACGACAAATCGGAGTTTCAGGATTTCTTCCTGAGGAACGGGAATGGATGGACCGTTATGAAGCATCTGGAATGATTGATTCCTTCCGTGTTTTTGACTCTTCGCCAGAAAAATACAGTTGGTGGAGTTTCCGTGGTGGTGCACGCGCACGTAATGCAGGCTGGCGAATCGACTATCATTGGGTTACAGACAAGCTGAGAGACCGGTTGGCCAATGCTGCCATATTGAATGAAGTGGTACATTCCGACCACTGCCCGGTTTCCGTTACCTTACGCTAGAAAGGTGGATGTGGCGGCCTCCTCCCTGGATGGGGAGGCATATCACCTCCCTGCATATTGCCCATCTTGTTCAGTTTGTAGGTAAAGCTCAACATCACATAAGTAGGCAACGTATTATAGGTCTCATAACTGATGGAGTTACCATCTATCACCTGACGTATGTTTTTGCGCTGGTTAAGCATATCATACGCTTTCAAGGATAATGTTGCCTGATTTCTGAACAAGGTTTTATCTATAGATGCATTCCATATCAGCTCGTTGGGATTGTCCAGATTATACCCGTAACGTGCTGTATAACCAATATCCGAACTGATGGTAATCTGATAGGGCAAATGCAATGTGAGTGAACCAGTGGCATTCCAATCCAGCAGATTACTTATGGAAGTGGTAAGATTATTTTGTGTTCGTGAATAAATAACATTACCTCGTACCCCAATCTCAATAACATCATGAGTAAACGTGAACGACAATTGTTCTTCGGCTTTAAAATTGTCTGTCTTGCTCAAGTCGCCCAAACAAAGATTAGAAAGATCTATCGATTCCAACGATACATCTTTCGATGTATAGGCTATATTTCTGCTGTGAGATAATGCAGTACGCGTATTGAAATGCAAACGTTTCTCTATCAGAGGAGTATTATACATGACATGTCCCATCACATTAAACGGCATTGTTTCTGCATTTACCGTCTGCCGATATTGTTTGCCAGTCTCGTCATAGATACTGTTAACGACCAATGCATCTTGAACAAATGTTCCAAACAACCCAGTTGTCACAGATGAAAAACGCTCGGCATTATATTTTGAATACATAAAACGGAAATTCTGTCGGAATGCCGGCTTGAGTGACGGATTACCCACCTGCTCATTCATAATGTCCGTATTGTTTTTCGAAGGTTCCATCTGTGCTATGGAAGGCTGTTCCGTATTACCCCGATAATCAATCCGTATAAACTCCTTTTTATCGAATTTATATCTGAAGTTCAGAGTTGGCGCCACGTTCCACACATAACTGTCGATGTAATGGGAATAACCGTCGCCATACAAGGTTTCGCTCAATGTTTGCGACGGATTTACTTTCACACCCAGCATCAAACTGTATTTTTCATCCTGCAAACGATAGTTCATTTCCATTGTCTCACTCATGAAATTGCTCTGATAGTTATTGCTATACACAGAATCAAATAAAGTGTAATTGCCCGCATCGTCCAAACTATATTGCCGTTTCTCGGAGAAGCGGAGATTGTTCTTGAACGAAGCCGCAAACTCCAGAAAATGACGGTTACGATATAATGGTTCAACATAAGAGAGACGCACATCATAGTTTAAGGTATTTGAGGTATTCAGGGTCTGCTGATTGATGAGCGTATGCACTTGCGTGCTCAATGCATTGTTTCCCGATTGGTTAATACCATCCGCATCATTATTGTCAAAGTCAATATTGAGGCGCATTGTTAATGTACGCCCTGGTTTGGAAAATTTGTGGTTGAACGTTGTGTGTAGTTTCGCACCTATCTCTTCTGAGATATTGAAGTTGTTTGCCTGTCCATAGCTGGTTGTATCAGTACCCGTCAAATAGGTATATTCGTTCGTTTTATTGTATTGCTGGTAGGCATAAGATATTTCCGGTCTAATGATTAGCTTGTTGGCTTCATCTATCTGCCATTCCATCTCAAAACGTCCTCTTGTTTCATAATTATTGGAAAGAGACGTCTTCTTGTCATGATTGACAAAACTCCCATCCGTAAGATAGCTTTCCTTCCGCACCTCATTCAATGCATTATTGTTGGAATGGTTAAATGAAACATCACCTCCCAGCAACATATCATTTTTCAGGGTAGCATTGGAATTTACTCCAAAGTTTTCCGTTCGTGTCACTCCACTTCCCGCGTTGATATTGCCCCGACCACGTCCACTACGAAACTCATTGGTATTATTGGCACCACCGATAATAGTCGTTTGTGTCTCATCCAACATAAGGTTCATAAAGGCATTGGCATTGTAGCGGCTGTCAAGATTGATATCCAATCCATAAGCGCCGGTAAAATTGCCGAAATATCCTTTCTTGCGATTTGGTTTTAATGTAAGATTAATGACGCGCTCTGTCTCATCATCCTCAAAACCGGTCAGTTTGGCCATCTCTGATTTGTCATCCACCACTTGTACCTTGTCAATCATTTCCGCTGGAATATTTTTAGTGGCCATTTGTACATCATCGTCAAAAAACTTTTTGCCATCCACCAATATTCTTTTCACTTCCTCACCATTTACGGTGATAGTTCCTTCCGAACTGACCTCTACACCCGGCATCTTTTTCAGCAAATCTTCGGCTACAGCATTTTCCGCAGTCTTAAATGCGGTGGCATTATATTCCAGAGTATCACCCTTGACCAACATCTGTGCGGCTGTTCCACTCACCTCCACATCACCAAGTTTGATGGACAGTTCTTTCAACTGTATGGTTTTCAGAATGATGTTCTTTCCGTCTATCCTGATATTCTTGAAATAAGGCTCATATCCTACAGAACTGATGGCCAGAATATACTCGCCATTTTCCAGATGGCCCAACTGTACAAAACCTTTCTGGTCAGTCTGTGCACCACTCACCAACGAAGAGTCATTCCGAAGTAAACGGACTGTTACCATTTCAAGCATCTCGCCATTATTGGCATCACACACACGAGTCTGCACACTGAATTGCGCCTTTATAATTACTGCTGAAAAACAGATGCAGCATATAATAAGTAGTATTTTTTTCATGTCTTTATTGACCTGAATTATTCACAAAGGTTTAACCGCTAAAAAATATTTTCCTGACCATACTAACAAATCCATTGCCAAACTTTTTACTTCCGGCTAAACATTTATACCTACACGGGCACATCATGCCTTAAGTGGAATGCTATTTTATGGCTCAAAATGAAAATTACCATATTTTTTTTCCTGCGTAGTTTGCCTTATTTTTGAAAATGAACGTCGGGATTGTCACATCACAAAACTTGTTTTACATTTGCCACTCCGCCTTGCTTTAGCTATCTCTTCATAAGATATGAGGCAATGCGGCATAGTCAAACTATAAAACTTTGTTTTCCATTTGCCTCTGCACTCACCTTTTCTTATCTTTGTAACGTAAAATAATAAATCAAGAACATATGGCAGAACAAGAAATCAAGAAACCTTCTGCAGAAAAACTCAAGGCTTTGCAGTTGGCCATGGAAAAAATAGAAAAAGATCATGGAAAGGGAACTATCATGAAACTGGGCGACAACCATGTAGAAGAGATTCCTGTCATTTCCACCGGTTCCATCGGATTGAATCTCGCCCTCGGCGTTGGCGGATATCCGAGAGGACGTATTGTTGAAATATATGGCCCTGAATCTTCCGGTAAAACCACATTGGCTATTCATGCCATCGCAGAAGCTCAAAAGAATGGCGGTATTGCAGCAATTATCGATGCCGAGCACGCATTTGACCGTTTTTACGCCGAAAAATTAGGCGTAAATACCGATGAAATGATTATTTCACAGCCTGACAGCGGCGAACAGGCCCTGGAAATAGCTGATCAGCTTATCCGCTCTTCTGCTGTTGACATTGTTGTAGTTGACTCAGTTGCCGCTCTCACACCAAGAGCCGAGCTGGAGGGTGATATGGGTGACAACAAAGTGGGATTACAAGCCAGACTGATGTCCCAGGCATTGCGTAAACTTACAGCTACTATCAATAAAACAAATACGACTTGCATATTCATCAATCAGTTACGTGAAAAAATCGGTATAACTTTCGGCAATCCGGAAACCACTACTGGCGGTAATGCATTGAAATTTTATGCTTCTGTCCGTTTGGACATCCGACGCATTGGTGCTATAAAGGACGGCGAAGAAGTGATTGGTAACCAGACACGTGTGAAAATCGTAAAAAACAAAGTCGCACCTCCATTCCGCAAAGCCGAATTTGACATCATGTTTGGTGAAGGCATATCACGTACAGGTGAAATCATCGACCTGGGTGTAGAATGTGGAATCATCAAAAAGAGCGGTTCTTGGTTCAGCTATGGAGATACGAAATTGGGGCAAGGACGTGATGCCGCCAAACGCTTGTTAAAGGAAAATCCAGAGCTTGCCGATGAACTGGAGGCAAAAATAATGGAAAGCAAAAAGAACATACAACAGTAAAATGCAAACGGATTACGGCCGGAAACAAAATACCCATCAAGAAGATGAAACAACCCGAAGAAATCGAGCTGGATTTAATATTGACACCTAAAGATGCAAGCGATGAGAATACCATCAGAAAAATTGCATCTACACGTTTAGGTATAAATCTTAACGATATTGTCGAACTGCGGACAATACGTAAATCCATCGATGCGCGGTCGGCCAAACCGAAAATCAACCTGAAAATAAAAGTATACACTCATCAGGCCCCGGCGTTCAGTTACACTCCCCCGCAATATAAAAATGCAATAAAAGGCAAAGAGGTCATCATTGTCGGATTCGGACCGGCAGGACTCTTTGCCGCATTAGAGCTTCTTCAGCACGGTTTCAGGCCAATTATTCTGGAACGTGGAAAAGATGTTAGCGAACGAAAGAAAGACATTGCGCTTATCAACCGGAACAATGCAATGAACATCAACTCCAACTATTGCTTCGGAGAAGGTGGCGCAGGCACTTTTTCCGACGGCAAACTTTATTCCCGCTCCAAGAAAAGAGGTAACCTACAGCGCATATTTGAGTTGTTCCACTATCATGGTGCTGCCGACAATATTTTGTATGAAGCCCACCCGCATATAGGTTCAGACAAACTTCCGGCTATCATACGCAACATGAGAGAAACCATTTGCCGCTATGGAGGAGAGGTTCATTTCAACTGCTTGGTCGACAAGTTGCTTATTGAAAACGGCCAAATCAAAGGATGCCATACTTCATGCGGAAAAGTCTTCTATGCCAGCAATGTGATATTGGCCATCGGCCATTCCGCTCATGACACATACAGAATGCTTCACGACCAAGGCATTAGGCTGGAAACCAAAGGATTTGCTATGGGAGTAAGAGCTGAGCATCCCCAAGCCTTGATTGACAGCATACAATATCACAGCAAGACGAGAGACCCCTACTTGCCAGCAGCCAGCTATTCACTGGTTACGCAAGTGAAAGAACGCGGTGTCTATTCATTCTGCATGTGCCCGGGAGGACATATTGTTCCTGCAGGAAGCGACAACAAAGGACTTGTTGTCAATGGCATGTCGGCCTCCCATCGGAATTCTCCCTTTGCCAATTCCGGTATTGTTGTAGAAATTCATCCAGAAGATATTCCTGCCCCTTTCAATGAATATGGAGAACTGAGTGGCCTTTATTTTCAAGAATATCTTGAAGAATTGTGCAAACAGCAGAACCATGACCAATCATTGAAAGCCCCCGCACAACGCCTGAAAGACTTTGTGAACGGAACTTCCTCCAAGGATTTGCCACCTTGCTCCTATCTCCCAGGCATTGTACCATCTGATTTGCATAAATGGCTGCCACCCATTATCCGTTACAGACTCCAGGAAGGATTTAAGGATTTTGACAAAAAAATGAAAGGATACGTTTGCAACGAAGCGGTCATTGTAGGTGTCGAGTCGCGTTCTTCCTCCCCTATACGCATTCCCCGCGACGCAGAAACCTATGAACACATAGAAATCAAAGGTCTGTATCCGTGTGGAGAAGGTGCAGGATATGCAGGAGGCATCACATCATCTGCCATGGACGGCATCAATGCCGCTGAAAAGATTGTAGCAAACGCATAAAATGAGAACAAACAATGAACAAACCAGCTTTTCGTAAACCCAAGACGACAAGACTTAGAGTCACTGAACCCCAAGAGCTTATGGAGTTTTTAAGCAATAAAATGGGCGGCATGACACGCACTTCGGTCAAATCCCTTCTTAGCCACAGGCAGGTGCAAGTCAACAACAGAATAGAAACCAAATACAACTTTCTGCTAAACACAGGAGACATTGTGACCATTAATAGTGGAATTGCTAACGAGGAGCTAAAGCATCCCAAGCTCAAAATCATTTATGAAGACGATGCTATTGTGGTAGTAGAGAAAAAGGAAGGACTGCTTACCATGGCAACCGTACGTGAATCAAATGAAATGACGGCCTATTCCATCTTAAAAAGCTACTTGAAAAAAGGTAATCCACGCGCAGAACTTTACACCGTTCATAGACTTGACAGGGAAACATCAGGTATTCTTCTGTTTGCTAAAACCAAAGACGTACAATTCAGCATGCAAAGCCACTGGCACGAAATCGTGACCAAACGATGCTACGTAGCATTAGTGGAGGGAGAGCCGGGAAAAAACGACGATACAATAATAAGCTGGCTAACGGAAAACAAAAAATCATATAAAATCCATTCATCATGGACCAATAACGGTGGGCAAAAAGCCATCACACATTATACACTTCTGCAGAGCAATGGTGCATACAGCTTACTGTCTATTGAATTGGAAACAGGCAGAAAGAACCAAATCAGAGTACAATTGGCCGCTATCGGTCACCCTGTCGTGGGCGATAAGAAATACGGCTCGGGAAATTCACCCATCAAACGCCTGGCTCTACACGCACAAATATTGGAGTTTATCCACCCTATGACACACAAGGTAATGCATTTCGAAACACCAATACCCAAAGAGTTCAAGGGGCTTCTCAAAGAAAAAGCGCAATAAGTTGACGTCCAGCAAACAAATGCATAACTCCATTTGTTTTTATATAAAAAGGAACTTGATTTATTCACCATTAAAATTTTAACGATTATGAAACTATCACACATTCTCGCTTTTGCCGGTGGCATTGTAGCCGGTGTAGCAGCAGGTATCTTACTTGCACCTGATTCAGGAGCTAATACACGTCAAAAAATTGCAGACAAACTAAAGGAAAAGGGACTATACATCAACAAGGAATCATTTGATGCCTTTGTTGCGAAGGTAAAAGGAAAATTGAAGGGAGCATTCAGCGATGAAGAACTGAACCAAGCAGTAGATGAAGTTTTGGCTGAAGAGAAAAAATAGACTAATGCCACATGGAAGAAGGAAACAAATACAAACAACTAATAGAAGACGGGCAACAGTATATACGCACGCGTTATGATTTGCTTCGCCTGGAACTGTTAGAGAAGATGAGCCGTATCTTTGCCCTTATCCTTATGCTGCTTGTCAGCATTATTCTGGCACTTACAGCTTTTATCTACTTTTCCTTCGCTTTTGTGCGCTGGTTGGGGCAATTCTTCAACAATGATGCCTGGGCCTTCTGTATAGTGGGGGTCATCTTCCTGCTATTGTTGGGAATCTTTTTCTTTTTTAGAAAACAGATTTTCCTGAATCCTTTGATCCGACAGTTAAGCGAAATATTATTCCGTAAACCCGAAGAAGAACAAGATGAAAGCACAAAGGCATGACTTCTCCAATATCCGTTCTATAACAGACATTGCACATTATCGTGCTTTGCTGCAAAAAGATTTGAGCAATTCGGAGCAAATACTACGCAAGGATTGGAATAACGTACGCAACAGTTGGAATAATATTTCATTGTTCAAGATTGGATTCAGTAAGGCATTTTCATTCTTCACTCCCTCACGAGGACGGCTTTTCCAGATTGGTCTTAGTCTTGCTCCATTGATTTTCAAGCTATTCAGGCGAAAAAGATAGAAAAAAGAAACGGACTGGTTTCTCAAAACTATTATGGCATAAATCCAGCATGATACTGGATTTATGCCATAATAATTTTTCGCTTTTCAAGCTCTATCTATAGCTTGTTCCTTCTCCACAAACAATACCCCAACAACAGCAACAACAATATGGGTATCTCATCATCAAGGGGTACCAATTCTCCCGTTCCATGTCCACCTCCCGGTGGAGGAGAAGCTCTAAACATCATCTCACTCATAGAAAATTCTTCCAAATCCCAAGTACCCATCTCTGGTCTCTGTGCCAAATATACACTCTCATTTACTCTACCCGAGCTTGCCACAATCTGCCCACCTGTCGACATTCCTGCACCTATTGACTTATAAGCATATTTCTCTTTTTTACTGGCAACAGTAGCTCTATTTGTTTGAACAGACCATTTGAGTTGTGATGATGGTCTCCTCGCCTGATTCTTAACCGATACGCGAGGCCCAAACAACTCATCTGCCATAGAGAAATTCAATTGTTCCATCTCTAGCTCATGAGAGTATGCAGCATACACTGATTCCGCGCACACCACCATCAGAAACAACAAGATAATATATAAAAAATTCCTCTTCATGTTTATCTCACAATAATCGGTTTCGTATAAACAACATCTCCTAAAGAACCATAAATCAGATAGACACCCGATTGCAAGTTGATTTGAAGCATATCATCCATTCCTTTCTTCTCCAGAATAACCCTACCCGCCATATCTGTCAAAAACAGACGGTCTAAG
The DNA here is from genome assembly GCA_017694875.1 of Candidatus Gallipaludibacter merdavium. Lineage (GTDB taxonomy): Bacteria > Bacteroidota > Bacteroidia > Bacteroidales > Paludibacteraceae > Gallipaludibacter > Gallipaludibacter merdavium. Next base: position 18,221 of record JADIMG010000073.1, on the reverse strand, counting down.
CCTTTAGGCGCAGATAGAAGTAACTGTCCGTTTTCATTCCATACCTGGAAAAGTTCGGTCGTTGGGGAAGAACCACCCTCTTGCGACTTGCGCTTCAATAGATAACGTATGCCTCCATTTACTGGCATTTCGGCTTGCAGACTACAGCCATCATACAAATCAACCGAAAAATCTGTTGCCACATCGTACAATTGCCACTGACTAAGAAAATCCGCACTACCATTGAACGTTAGCTCTACATAATCCACCAATGAACTCTCTGGCTGCACATAGAGACATAAAGGAATTTCCTCCGCACCATTCATCTGATTAATCACAAGTGACTTGTCTTCACAAAGGGTATAGATGCCAAAAGGCGTCTTATATCCATCCAATAGTAATAATTCGGCATCTTCACCTTTCACCACCCAATCACTTGCACCTGCACGCTCTGCCACTAAAGCACGGGAAACATAATCCACTGTTGAAGCAGATATATACATCAAAGATTCGTTGTTATCTGTTCTCATCCGTTTCACTGACATCGATTGCCCAGTAGTTGGCGCATGGCCAAGCATGTCTGCCGTTACCACAACTTCCAGCTCAGTCCCTTCAGTATCTGCTGCTTCAAACAATACTGCACGATAGGGAGGCAGATAGTCCAATGACCTTCCTGTATTGGAAAGTCCATCAACAGTTTGGCTCAATTCCAATGTGGTAGACTCACCAGGAACAAGTTCGATAAATCCCCCTGGCAGATTATTCTCTTCTGCAAATTTTTTCAAATCAATATATGCCATGGTTGGATTGCCAAACAGGAATGTTTTGCTAGCCGAATTATTCCGAAGCGTATAACTCGATGACGCAGTGGCATAGGCAAAACGACCAGATGTACTCCTATCAATAGAAACCATCTGATTATCTGTCCATTTTTCTGAATAATCATAATAGAATTTATATTCTGTATCACTTTTAGGCATACGGAATGTCTGCGTTGCATTATCACTCATTGCCCAAAGTGCCAAACCGCTTCCCGGCTCATACGGAGCATTGAGCGCATTGGTCGGTGTTGACCATTCGCTGGACGTTACAACACGATTGTAGTCACCATATATGATGGATTCTCCATTATAGATAGATTGCCACACTTGATTATTCAAACGGTCTTCCGCTCTTGTGCCTGTCTCCTGATTGATGGTACGTATATCAAACGCATCTTGTGAATTTCCTTCTGCCGGTATCCAAAAGTCACCAGACACCACCCCGGTTATCGGCGTGGAAATTAATGTCCAGGTATTGGTAGGAACAGTAATATCTACATAAGCCTGTCCGCTTATACGCAATAACTCCTGATTCAAGAGGGTTGTATTCTCAGGAATATAAATATTTTTACAGCTATATGGTTCATAATAGATATCATATGTTATGTAGGGCTGTGCTCCCTCTTCCAATTTCTCCTTTTGCTTATCCTCTGAAACCGGCTGTGGAATTGTATATGCTCCAGAAGGCAATATCACATTCATGTCTGACGTAGGCACAAATGCCGGCTCCCAATACGCATCTTTGTTCCATTGGTCCCCAGACAAACGGGTACTGTTCCATTTTACCTCATCTGGCAAAATACGGAGTATAAAATAAGAATATTGGTCTGTAATATCCATTGACTGCGAAACAACCTCAAACAAATAATCCTTTCCCACCGTTAAACCACTTATACCATTGAGTGCAACCATCTTGGAAGAAAGTGGCTCCATGTCAAAATTGGCTGTAATGCCATCGGCCTCCGCATCAAGCGGCCTTACCTCAACCGAACATGTCACATCGCCATCAAAAACAAAAGGAATATCAATATGTCCTTCTTTTCGTCTGGACGGATTCACACGAACCACACGGGGAGTAGCTGATACTAGATTTGGCAATTCCAAACCACTTGGAATTGTATATCCGACACGGGTTACCGGTGCAAATGCAAAAGGTGATAGCAATACCGTCAATGGTTCCAAACACACACGCACTCCTTGTGATATAGTATTTTTCATGGGGAAAGCAGTGTATGCAAGTTGACGGTCTACATCATTGGCCATTACATATACCTCTAAAGAGTCCACATTCAATGTTAGTAAATGCTCTACATTCACCAATTTATCTACCATATCTTCCTGCTCTTGTGTTTTTCCCGGATCATTATTAATAACTGCCTGTATAGCTGCACAGACCTCATCATACGTACCACCATATATGCTTTGGTTTTGATTTACAAGTGCTTCATCACCCCATAGCCACGCTGCTTTTGGTGTATAGACTTGTAACCCACCTTCTGTTGTCTGCATTTTTACCTTCAAATAATGAATCCTATTACCTTCCACCTTATAAGGATCTGCCGGCAATATAATACCATCATTCATCTCAACATAAGCTTTACCCACAATACGCAAATCGGAACTCCATCCACACGTTGCTGTTTGCAAATTATTCGGGTCTGTTGATATATAAGCTGTATATAAATAGCCTGGACTTAAATAGCCTTTAGTGGCAATATAAAGCATATATTGGTCTGTGCCTTCTGCATTTTTCTCCTTGATATATCCTATTGCATTATACAGACTGCTCTGCTTTACATATGTATCAAATTCTGTTATGCTGGCAAATGTGGGATAAACCCCATTAGTGAAATCTTCATCTTTTTGAGGTAAGACAATTGCCCCATAATTATTGTCTTCACTCTCCCCGTAATATTCCATAGGGAGTACAGAAAAATCATTGGTATTTGTCCATTGATAATACAAATTATTGCCACCTAGCTGTGCAGCCAAATAATCAACGCGCAAAAAAGTCCAAATCTCATCGCCTTCTGTTTCATAGCATTCATCAATGCCAATACTGGCTTGTGATACCATCAGTGCAGGTTTACTGGCATATATCTCTATATCATCAATGGCAAAATCATTACCTGTTGAATTTTTGCCCTTATTGGTTATTCGCAATGCGAAATTAGTATATTCCACGCCCCCTTCTATTGTCACAGGAAACAGCACATGCAGCCATTTACCAGCTTCATTGCCAGAACCAGCACTACCATTACCAAACTCTCCTGTCGTATATGTAGTCAGCACATGTTCATTACCATCTGTATCATATCCCAATACAATAAAATCAAGGTTTGGGGCAGCTGCTGATGAACCATTATTCAAACTTGCCACATAAGCAGAAAAATACATTGTTCCACCAGGGCATAATGTAGCAGGAATAGACAAACGAAATACGTTACCAGGAGTTTCCGATCCATCTACATAAAGAAAATAGCCCAAACTCACTCCATCACGATTAGCAATGGAATGCAGGAAATCCAATTCTATTGTCGCTGTAGAATTGATAAAAGCATATTCCGACCAGTAAGGTCCCTTAGCTACCCCCCATGTTGTACTTGCTTTATCTGCACGAAGACCATCCTCTTGTAAATCATGGTAATGGAAGCCATATGTTGATTCCTCCGCAGCAAAAGGATAATTGTAATAAGAAACCACACTACTACCTGGCTGCGTAAAATTAAAATGCTCTTCGGTCAATAAATCCAAACCCACCAGCTGCCCCTCACCCAGTCCCTCATAAGGTCCAACCTGATCGGCAGGAACAAACTGCACCACAAATCTGGCAACATTATACGTAGTGCCACCATACGTGCATCTCAAAGTATAGGTTGTGGTAGAAGTATTGCTAACTGCCTTGACAAAACGATTGTTGGCTATATCCATTGCCTGTTGTGAGCCCTCTCTATACCATCTCCATGTACCACTTTTCAAATTAACCAAAGTCCCATTGTGTAGTACATAATAATTGGGGAACTTTCCTCCATTAAACTCATATTGTGGGCCAATATAAATTGTCCTTCCCACAGGAGCAATAAGATTGTATTCCTCCAAATAATTATCATTTCCTACACATATAGACAAACGGTCTGCCATCTCTTTTGCAGGACGGATATTAAAAACCATTCGTTGTGACAGAGTGGGCTCTTTTAAGGTTGAATATTCCACTCCGTCCATTTTTATCGTTCCTCGTACATAATTCATATAAAGTGACTGCTCCAGCGCCACTTGACGCGCCTGTTCTCCTTGCATGGTATAGAGAGGATAAGTCGTGTAAGAATTCTCAGCTGGTTCTTGTTTGTTAAAAATCACGGTGCCGCCTATGGTATATTCTTCTATTTCCACCGTAGACGGTATCTGATCAAAAACGAACTCGGGATAGAGCAACTGCCCATCTGTATTGTCTCCGCTCTCATTACCATAGTCAAACCAACGGGCATAATGGTAAAAAGAACGGTAATTGGGTGAAACCAAGCGTATCTGCTCGTTCGGTGCCAAATAGACATCCTGATGGAATTCATGCACTTTCTGAAGTCCACGTGCATCAAGCGATGTCTCGGTATGCCCCACATAATGCTGGAAACGATTGGGGCTATTCGGAAGCAATATAATACCGACAAAAGGCGTACGGTTAGTATGCGAAGCATTGATTGAATTAGTCAGGCTAAACAAAGTACCATTGGATGGTACTGCTGGGGTAATATCGTAATAAATAGGGGAACCCACGTCACCCAATACAGGACCAATATCATCGTTTCCTCTTTTTTTGTTTCGTAATGATATACCCAAAGATCCTGACAAAGAAATCAACTCCCACTCCGTAGCAGTCCCATTTGCTTTATGTAGTAATGTTCCTTTTCTTCGTTTTCTTCCCCATCCTTTATCTTCTTCCCATTCCTCCACCGCCAAATAACTGTTTGTTGCCAGATTCTTAAAACGCAAATAACTACCGTTACGCTCCACTATCCACCAAACCGAACTTTCACCATAAGGCAGCTCTGTCCCTTCTTTACCAAAACGCAATTCACCATTGGTTAATGGATACATAAATCCATCCGTTCTCTTGACAGAGAGAATCACTCTATCACCTTCTTGCAAATTATTCAATGGAACTACCTTGTACATTTCCTGAGCTTGTACAACATAGCTCAAAAACATAGCAAAACACACAAATGTTGTTTTTAAACACAATCTCAATAGTTTAGGCATAAAATATAAAACAAAGAGCAAAAGTTAACAATTCAGGTTACAGTTAATCATTAATCAAGCAAAGATAAACTCTTACATCACAACAGCAATTTTTCCAAAATAAAATTTCTGTTTTTTTTTTTTTGTTAACTCTTTGCGAACAAAAACAGAAAACAGATTGCATGTAATATATTCGCACCAACAAACACCTAAAATTACCTCTAAAATAATTATTAGGAAACAGGACTTAGAAAAACTTGGAAATAGAACAACTACCCGTTCCTGAAAACAATAAATAGCATAAACCTATTACTCAGATTTCTCTGCAACGTACTCTGTCGGTGTTTTTCCAAAGGCATCTTTAAAACACTTGGAGAAATAGGCAGGAGAAGAAAAACCAGTCCTATACACCACCTCAGAAATGGCATATTGGCGGGTCAGCAACAATTCTGTCGCCTTTTTCAAACGATAGTTGCGCAAAAACTCAACAGGTGTTGTCCCTGTCAATTCTTTAAGTTTGCGCGAAAAATGTCCACGTGACAAATGGAGTTCCTCACTTATACGTTCAACATTATAATTGACATCAGGATAGGCATTCTCGACAATCTCATAAATCCGTTTGAGAAATTTATCATCCATACTATTGGTAACGTCAGGATTATCATCAACATCCGGACTTAGTTTTCCAACATTTTCCAGCATTCGGGCACGCATCAAACGCCTATTTTCCATGCAACGGATAATCTTCACCTTCAAATATTGTATATGGAATGGCTTCTGAATATACCCATCTGCACCAACAGATGTTCCAAATATGCGTTGGCTCTCATCATTGAGTGCCGTTAAAAGCAAAACGGGTATATGACAATAACGCAAATCGCTACGGATAGATTTACATAAATCATAACCGTTCATCCCTTCCATCACCACGTCGGACAATACCAACGAGATACTTTCTCTATCAAGAACAGCTAACGCCTCTTCTGCGCTCGATACTACGGTTACATTAAAATTATCACGCAATTCCCTTTGTAATAATAAACGAATATCCTCGTTGTCATCTACTACCAAAATATGATAATCATAATGCTCTGCCAACATTTCATTGGTCAAGGCGTCCTGCTCTTCAATTTTGGGCAAGCTTGGTTCTGAAACTGCATTTTCCTGTATTAAAGGTAATTGTACTTTAAAGGACGCTCCACCCAGAGTGCCTTCAACCAAAGACACATTACCTCCATGCATCAACACGAACTTTTTCACCAAATGCAGTCCTATGCCCGTACCCACCTGATTGGAAGAAGTACAAAAGCGTTCAAATATATTCTCGCGCAAGTCCTCTGGTATGCCTGGACCGGAATCCTCAACACAACAAATCAACTGCAAACTATCTTGTGAAACAGACAAATGAATACTGCCTCCTTGAGGAGTGTACTTAAAGGCATTCGACAATAGATTGATAAACACCTTCTCTATCAAGTCCTTGTCAAAAGGCAGAAGTAGCGGACCATCAAAATTAATCGACAGATTATAATCTATATCGTTTATGCGGGCAATCCCGTCAAAATACATTTTAACCTCACGGATAAAAGGAACAAAATCCTGCTGTATAATTTTGGGTTGCACGTTGCCACTCTCTATACGCTGCAAATCCAACATCTGGTTGACAATTTTCAACAAGCGAGTAGCATTTTTCTCCACCATCTCCATTTCTGGCATAAGTTGCTCTGGCACTGCAGCCTTGATGCGAGGCAGTGGCGCAACGACCAAAGTGAGAGGCGTACGGATTTCATGCGACAAATCAGTAAAGAAATTGATTTTTTCACTGGTTGCATGCTTGATTTCTGCGTTCATGGCTATCAGTTTCCGGCTTTGCTCTTCCTCGCGGCGGTTTTTCTCTTTCAGTTCTGCATTTCTCTTCTTGATGGTCTTATTCGTACGAAACAGAATAAACAATAAGACTGCCGTTACACACAAAAGGAACAAAATAGTTGCCAAGGAATTTCGCAAAAAACTAAAGCGCTCATTCAACAACTGAATCCTGCTTTGCTGACGAATTATACTCTGCTGATAGTCATTGATACGAGCTGTCTGCAATAGCATGGTCTGGGCAGTGCGTTGGTCAATGACTGCTGTACGCAACTTTACGGCATGCTGCACTTCCTCTCCCATAATAAGCTTATAGGCCGTTTGAATCACCTCGGCACCTCCTGTGGAATAAAGGAATGATGCGGTAATCCTACCATCAGCCACGGCCTCAAGACCTGCACCGGCCACAGCATCAACACCTAAAATGGAGGGAACAGGATAATGATGGGCATCCAGAAAATTTCGCGTAGCAATACCCATCATATCATTATGGCAATAAATAAGATTGATACGTGAAAATATCAGAGAGTCTTCCACATTGTTAAGACGTACTGCTGCTGTGTCGGGGTGCCATTCACCATAAATAGGATAAAATGTTGGCTGGATTCCTTGCTGACGGAGTGCATCCAAAAATCCGTTGTGGCGGTCAAATGCAGGCGAACTGTTCTGAGATCCCCACACTTCCATAATAAGAGGACGCGACATGTCATTCAAAAGCTTAGATGCGTATATTCCTGCATTATAACCTATTTCATAATTATCTGGCGCTATAAATGAGCTGTAACAATCAGTATTAACCTTTCTATCCGTTACAATCACCTTTACCCCCTGCTTGCAAACTTTCTCTACAATCGGGGTCATCTCACTGGAGAGAGGGGAAATAATAAGGACATCCACACCCAAATCAATCAATTCGTTGATTTGTTCTTCCTGCTTATGGGGGTCACTGTCTGCACTCCTGACTACAAGCTCAATATTGTCGTAATTCAAGATTTCCAATTCGGCATCCCTGATCATAGCCTGTCTCCAGGCATCATCAGTCATGCACTGCGAAAGGCCTATACGATAGACCTTATTTTTCCTGTCTGTACATGCATGAAGCGATAATAACAGCCACACGATGATAGCACTTAACACTATATCCACAAATCGTTTCATCGTTGTTGTTTTTTGAGATGGTGTGAAATCCGTTGACAAATATAGGAATCTTCTGTCAAATAATGAATATTATTCCGCAAAAAAATATCAAAATGGAACATTACATGCCTAACTCAAAACAGAATCGGATACCCCATAATGGAGCTTCTGACTGGCTCCTGTTGGTCACCCGCCATACACTCTGGACTGTGCATACCCTCAAAATATTAGCAATACCCACACCCACCTCCAGATAAGGAATAGATGGAGCTTTCATGGTAGAAGGCAACGCAAGGATGCTGGAGTGCTGTTGGGAAAGAGTACCATATGCCATTTTGCAAGACACAATCTCACGCAGGTTCAGACGGTTTACCCATGGTATGCGATTAAACAGAAGCCCTTGCATATTCCACAAGGCATATAAAGTTACATAACGGTCTGCTGCAAATTCCAGATTATCCATCAATGTAAAGCGGTAATGATCAAATGCCCAAGTCTGGTTTCCATGCATAATCTCAAGCATAGGATAAGGAACCGCTCCAAAAATACACCCGCCTTCTGCCAGATAGGAAAGCTCTCCCGCCAAACCTAAGGGAACACGTTGCCGCACAGCCAAGTGCACCTTTCCATAATGATGATAGTCTCCGGTCTGCATTTTATACGCTCCCCCTTCCAAACCTAACGTTATCACCGGTTTATAGTTATGAATATAAAAACGCTGAAAATAGGCATCATATATGCGTTCATCAAAGGATAGACGTCCTGACAATACAACGGAATGATAAGTATAATAAGGGGTGGAATAATAATTTTGCAAGGGGTCACCATAATGCCGGTAGCCGCCATAATAAGACAATCTGGTCTCAAAATTATCGCTCCATTCATCCTGCAATTGGAGATAAAGTTCCTGCTTCCTTTGATAATGAAGCGCCGGCTCAAATGCAAACATGATGGAAGTAGTAAAATCCTGGTAACCATAGCCGCTGGCGTTTTCACGCTTGAACAAATCGAAATAGTTGAAGTCTGTCCAAGTGTAATCATCCACAATACCAACTTTCATCTGATGCAAAGTCTGCACAGGTAATTTAGCTTGCACATAAGCCCCGTATTTCCACACTTTATCCTTAAATCCATATATGCCATATCCCCCTACGGAGAAATAAGGGCATAACCAATCTGACGTACGAAAAGGAATACCCAGACGCATTGTTTCAATGGGGTTAAATGAAATGATATCGCTCATTCTACCCAAATCCACATAACCAAGCGAAAGATAGTTGGTCAGAAAAGGTTCGGCTACCCATCGGGCAAAACGCACAAACGGCACATTATACAGGCTGTCCATTGCTGCCTTCATCTGCTCCTCTCCAATACGCTGACGTACGGTAGGAGACTGCACATACAGAGTATGGAGCGTATCCGCATGATTAGGCTGAACCAATCTGCGTTCATACAATAAGGTAGGAAAAGAACCGGAGAGAGTATCCGATGCAAAAACATAATCCATCAACGCAGACGTACGCATGCTGACAGGTAGGAATGGCGTCTGTGCCTGCATGGAAAATTGCTGATGAATGGAAAGCTGCTTCACATAATTCAAATGAATGTGATCGGGCAACTCAACGTGGATCTCCTGCAATCCATAAGTTGTTGAATCAATCCACATATCCCCCCTAAAGGCCAACATGCCGTTGGTGGAAGGACGAAACCTGATATGGTAGGCTTTGCCTCGGTCTGTTGCCAAACTGTCAATCAAAAAATAATGATAATAGGCCTTACCGTTGCTGGCAAGAGGACTGATGAAGCTATGGCGAAACAATGGAATGCTGTTTTTATAGAAATCTATCGGCTCTTCAAAAGGTGCGAGTAATAGCTCCATGGATTCGCTACCCAAGAAACCGTCTAACTGTACAACTGAAAGCGTATCCCTTTCTTGCTTGCCACACATTATGCTTTCGTTCGTCTTACTATATATCGGTAACAATAATGTAGAATCCTCCGCAGCAATCACGCCTTTGGAAAATTGTTTCCAAAAAGAGCGCTTCATATTTTTGGAAGAAATGTGACTTACAAACAAATCCGTCTCTTCCTGCATACGATAAACAAGTTCAGGATGTTGACGTATGCTATTGTCAAAAGCATGAATGCGCACCTGTTCCAAAATATCCCATGCCGGATTGACGCCGGGCATGGCCACAACCTCCTGCAAAATGGCATTATCTTCAGAAAGCTCCACCTGGAGTCCTACATATTGACCAGGCTCAACCTTAAAGCGCATTGTCTTGTAACCAATGGCTGATACCAACAACTGCTTGGGATGCTGCTCAGATGTACGCAGCAAAAACCATCCCTCATCATTGGAAGCTGTACCGATTTTCGTGTTTTTAAAATAAACGTTGGCATAAGCAACCGGCTCGCCGCTCAACTTGTCAAGCACCTGCCCGACAACAATAGTTTCCTGAGCTATAAGAGATTCTAAAGCAAAGAAACAACAAACAAACAACACAACTCTATGTAGCCAACTATTCATTCTTCTGTCGGTTATGGGGATGATATTTAAGAATCTCCTCACGCAGATAGCGCATATCCATATGGGTATATATCTCGGTAGTCGTGATACTTTCATGCCCCAGCAACTTTTGGATGACCAGTAAATTAGCGCCATTCTGAAGCAGATGAGTGGCAAAACTATGTCGCAGAGTATGCGGACTGACCGTCTTCTTGATATCGGCTGCTGTTGCCAAGTCCTGTACAATCTTGAATATCATAGCTCTGGTTAGCTGACCACCCCGACGGTTTAAAAACACATAATCTTCATTTCCAGGTTTGATTTTCAAAGCATTACGGTCAATTTTCCAATAATTCAACTGCTGTTGAGCTACATCGGAAAGGGGTACAAGACGCTGCTTGCTTCCTTTTCCCTCCACCAACATATAGCCTTCCTGCCAATAGATATTGGACAGTTTCAGATTGACCAGTTCTGAAACACGCAAGCCAGAACCATAGAGCACTTCTATAATGGCACGGTTACGCTGACCTTCTGCTTTCGACAAGTCGATAGCAGCAATCATACGGTCTATTTCTTCCAGCGTGAGTACCTCCGGCAAATGTTCACCCAATTTAGGCATCTCCAGCAATTCAGTCGGGTCTGTCTGAATATCGTCAGAAAAAAGCAGATATTTATAATAGGATTTGATACCCGATATCATGCGTGCCTGCGTACGCGGGGTTTTATCCAGTTTACCTTGCTGATAGACAAATTCCTGCAAATCATCCAATGTTGCCTTCTCGGGCACAACACCTCTTTGTTGAAGAAAAAGCAACAACTGCTCCAGGTCACTTTCATAAGCTTCAATCGTCTTTTTGGAAAGCGACCGCTCCAGCAACAAATAATTATGATACCGCCTATCAATCATAGGTGCAAAGATAGGGAAAGTTGAGGGCTGAGGCAAATGAAACTTGTTCTCAATATGACTATGTTGGGACAAGCTATCTTCGAGTCAGCAAAGATAACGAAAAGCCTAGAGGAAAGCCAAATGCAAATCTTGCTTTTGTGATGACCGAAGATGCAAACATTGGGTCTGATTTCGGAGATTTTGTTCAAAAGAAATTCGCTTTCCAACCAGACATCGACGTATCCTGATTCGTTTGCCTTGTCAAGGATGCTCCCCTCGATTTCAACACCAGAATTATAAAGGAAATGTACATTCCCGTCTAAACCGTCAATGTTAGCTCCCCAAAGACAGGTATCGTGGTTTTCGAGCGTGAAAATCTTATGTGTATGGGGCAGGTCACATAACCACTCCAAGAAATCCAAAGCATCCTGTTCCGTTCCCAAATCGGTAAAGTTACCACAATGTATAATGAAGTCAGCCTCGGGAAGTTCCCGAAGCTGACGATGTTTTCAATGAGTGTCTGGCAGGTAGAGAAGAGTCTGTATCACTTCTGATTTTGTATTATTTCCATGTTCATTTCATCTGCTCACAGATATAATCTACCGTCTGCTCAATTTCCCCGAATACTAACGGGCATTGAATCCTCTCCAGTTCTCCTCCATCATAATACAGCATGTCTCCTTTTCCATTGAGTAGCACAGCGTCCTGCTGATCTAAGATAGTGCGAGAATCTGTTTCCGTTGCAACTCTAAAAGCTATACGGGTAGGAAAATTCGTCTTAACAAGACTACTAATCACATTCGCACTTGGTCTACTCGTTGCCATCACAACATGGATTCCAACTGCTTTTCCTTTCTCAGCAAGCGAAATTATAGATTTCTTAATATCACCATCTGAATCAAGTACAATCAAATCGAAATACTCATCAATGACCACCACTATATACGGTAAGATTTGCCCTGCAGCCTTCTCATTATATGCCTTTATGTCGCTGACATTGGAATCAGCAAGCTGCCCATATCTTTTATCCATTTCGATACACAGACTATTTAAGACATTTCCCACTTCGGCAATATCCGTTAGAACAGGCATTTTGTCTGAGGTGTCATTCTGTGAATCCGGCATTGCAAACCAGGTTCTCGGCAGTCTTGAATAATCTCTGAATAGAACCTTTTCTGGGTCAATCATGACAAATTTCATTTCTGACGGCTTTTTGGAATACAGAAGTGACATAACCATCGCATTCAGAAAATCAGTCTTTCCCTGCCCCGTCGCTCCTCCAATCAGCAAATGTGGCATTTGCGTAAGGTCAGTCACTTTAACCGTTCCACTTGTGTTGACACCCAACGCGACAGGCAATTCTGCATTACAACTGCGGAAGACATTGCTTTCAAGCACTGATTTCAATGAAACTATAGTAGGGGTTCTATTGGGTATCTCTATCAAGCAACCATCGTCCGTCTTTTGTATTCTGTATCCATAAGACATGAGAACTTCTTTGCTAATTTTCTCATAGTCGGATTTCTTTATGCGCTTTTTAAGAGCTATTGAGTAGGCTGAAACAGATGGACCATTGCTTACTTCAATGTTGTTTACGTCTATGCCATAGCTCCTAAACAATGACAGTAGTTTTTCCTTATTGTCTGCAATTTCTTCATCTGAAACTGCATAATTATCTAATTGATTACCACCCAAAAGGCTCAAAGGCGGAAGTTCATAATTCTTTTTTTCCATATAAATAGAATTTAATGTAGCTGTGTTCTAAAATGCATGGTATCTGGAGAAATACTGACGAAATGGACTAAATACTTTTTCATAAACTTTCCAATCAGGTATCTTCAAAGCAGTTGGATGATATGAATTAAACAGTAGTACATTTTCTTCTTTGTAGAAATACAACTTACAGTTAAATCCACCTTTCGTCCCGTCTTCATTTACAAAATCATATTCCCATCTGGAATCTTCATCCGGAACAGAGCCGTTGAAATAATACGTGACCATCTTATCAAAGATTACTCCTTGACTATCACAGCAGACAATAATATTTGGTTTGAGAATATCAATTTCTTCTGTTAGAAATATATGGTCTCTTTCAATAGCTCTACTCAACACACTTGCATTGCAAGACTTTCCTCCTGCTATTTTCTTACACTCAATATACGCAAATGGAATCTCATTGAAAGCATTAATCAACTTAATGCTATTTTTCATATCCTCAGCTAGTTCCTCTCCTTTATAATCATTTGTCATAACACTCAAGCCATATAAAATTCTAGCTATGTTTTTGAAAAATCTTTTCTTTATCTTTCGTGTTTCTTCAGCAAACGTCTGAGATCTTTCATCATCCCCTCCAACAAGTAGTGTTCTTGCATCGTATCCCCATTCATCAGGACAATCTTTTAGAAGAAACATGATTTTTCTTGGAGACTTTTCCCATTCGCTGTTTATATCATAGCCACTTTCCTTATTCTTATATTTTAATACCAAACCATCTTGACAAAATTTACCAGCATCTTCTGCAGGATAGGAATTTCTCCATTTTTCGAGCAAAAGATTTATCTTACCATTATAAGATTCATCCAATTGTTTTGAGATATATTCTTCCATCTTTACAATATAAGTTATTAATGATTATTCATTTATAATTAAACAAAAGTCTTCACGACTAAATTCAAGCGGATATAACCAAGCACATCCGCCCGAATTATCATTTCGCTACTTTTTGGGTACAAAAACGTAAATTTTTGCTGAGCTGTTAATTAATTTTGCCTCCCCACCCAAAGCTCGTGCTGCGTTGCAGAGATCACTATAACTTGGGTAAGTCTGACTGTTCCCGTTTGGAAAATTTAATGTGTACATGATTATTGATTTTTAGCTTTCCTCCGGCCCCTCAAGGATATTATTACTAATATAGAAAGCGTGGCACCGAAGCCTATTTTAGCAAACATGTTTTAAATCTGCTTGCGAAAAGAAACTTACGCTCTCTGCATATTTTAGTATACTCAACAAAAGAATAAAACATATATAAAAAATCAAGAATATTCAAGTCAATTTCCAACCATAAAACGACTCTCTCTCCAGAATTGCGGCAAAAGCAATTGATATCAGTATTCGGTGTCTGCTCCAGAGAACATATCTGTCTCGAAATAATCGGAAGCAAAATTCTTGAAACCTGCCAAATCATTAGAGTAAACAGGATCTTCTCCTGTACTAAGCCATTGAAAAGTATTCATAATTTTGTTGACATCAAGGTCATCTGGAATTCCATCTGGGAAATGAGATGCAATTATTTCCTGATACTGGGAAAGATCTGCAGACGATTCGGCAGGTTCTGCATTATCCTTATAGTAAAGGTAGAAGATGTATAGTGTCTTCAAGTTAACATTCGAATTGTCGAATGTTGTCGACCCTAAAAATGTCTCGTTTTTCACAGTATTTATCAAGTTCATTGGGCTAAAATCTTCCAGTTCCACTTCCGCGTATTTTGGATACATTTTTTTGAGTTCAGATATAGTATAATATCTACCTTCTTCGACATTCTGTGCCTTAGCCGGAATAATATCTGTATAGAGATTATTAATATAATTCCATAATTCGGTCGTGATTTCATTCTCAAGCAGTGACATGTTTGCACTGTTTTTTTCAGAATCATAGATTGTGCTGAAAATATAATTTATGGAATTCTGATCATACTTCATAAGAGGATCATCTGAATCAGAAAAAAGGTCTCCGACTCCTCCCAATGAAAAAAGCAAATTGGCACTTGCCATTTGTTCATGATCCTCGACATCCTGATTATATTGGTCTATTGCCGAATCACTTTCAGGGGTAAGTTGTTGTTCAAGAAGATCGTTGATTTTGAGAAATGAGATAATCGTAATGTCTTGCTCATCGTAAAGATTGCATGAGACCATGGTCATGGCGACAAAAGATGCAAAAAACACATTCTTTGCGAATCTTTTTAAAGGATTAGTTGTGTCCATAATATTTAGAACTAAGAAATACTGGCTCCTCCGATGCCATGAGGAGATTATACCAATACAGAAAGCGTGACACCGAAGCCTATTTTAGCAAGCAGGTTCTGGAAAACCTTTGGAATAAATAAGCAGCAGTCCCACGCCAATATGACGTGAGAAAATGTCCGCTCATTCTCTTCCTAATGAATTTTCCAGATTCGCTTGCGAGAATAAACTTACACTCTCCGTGTTTCTCAATATGTCCAACAAAAGTATAAAACATATACGAAAAATCAAAATGTTCAAGTCAATATTCTAGCTATGAGACTGCTGTCTGCCCGAAACTGCGGCAAAGATACGTGTGCCCTATGTCATTTCGTGACATAAGATAAAATTTTAGGAAAAATGTTTGCTGAGCCATTTTTTGGCACACGACACCGTTATCTTTGTGCAAAAATAGACTGATATGGCTAAAGACTTGTTCAACAGATATGTGTGGCTCGTAAACACCGTCTATCGGGCTGGAAAAATCACATTCGAGGAAATCAACGAAAGATGGGTAAATAATGAAATGAGCTGGGGAGAGGACCTACCGTTAAAGACATTCCACAATCATAGGAAGGCCATCTGGGACATTTTCGGCATCAACATCGAATGCAACAAAAAGGGAGGCTATTACTACTACATTGATAATGTGGAAGACATCAAGCATGGCGGCCTGCGAACCTGGCTGCTGGAAACATTTTCAGTAAGCAATCTGATAAACGAAAGTCAGAAACTCAAGAATAGAATTCTGCTCGAAAACATTCCATCAGGACAGCGGTTTCTAACAGCCGTTATCGAAGCGATGCGTGACAGCTCAACCCTGGAAATCGAGCATCACAGTTTTTGGAAAAACACTGTAACAACCTTTGAAGTGGAGCCATACTGCGTCAAGGTGTTCCGCCAGCGCTGGTACATGCTCGCTAGAAACGTTTCTTTTGGAACCATTCGGGTCTATGCTCTCGACCGGATTAGTAAAATGACCGCAACAGGAAACATCTTCACCTATCCGAAAGATTTTGACCCAGAAGAATATTTCTTCAACAGTTTCGGAATAATAGTTGACGAGGCCTATCCCCCACAAACCATCATGCTTGAGGTCTATGGAAGCAAAGTGAAATATTTTAGAGCTTTGCCGCTACACCATTCACAGAAAGAGGTCTATACTGGTGAGGATTATGCCCAATTCGAGTATTACATGTCTCCAACATACGACTTGAAGCAGGAACTACTATCGCATGGCGCTGAAATCAAGATACTGTCTCCCAAACATCTCCAAGAAGAAATCAAAGAAATCGCCGAAAAGATCGTCGAAAAATATTAACAACTATATTCTTTTGCATTGTATTTTAATAGTTATATTTGCATTGTATTTTAATAATTACAACTATGGATAATGTAAATGATAAACTGTTTAAACTATATTCTAAACAATGGTGTAGTTTATGCGAGGCTTTGGATAATCTCTCTGTTGATGGAATGGAGGATTACGAAAAAAATCCTCTTTTATTGCGAATCGACGATAGCCAAGAATATGAAAAAGCTGATTTGAAGATTATGATGTTTGGGCAGGATATGTCATTAGGCGACTGGTATAAATATAATCGGCATACAACATTAGAGAATTGTATGAAGAATATTAAAACATTCAGGAATTCAATAGGATCCGTTGACATCAATACTCAAAAGCGACAGAGTAGAGGTTTCGGAGGGGGTGTCAATAAATTCATAGATATATTGCGTAAAAAAATGCCAGGATGTGAAATTCAGTTTGTTTGGAATGACTTGGCCAAAATAGGAAGAAATATAAAGGGAAATCCTAATCGCGAAAAACTTGAAGAGATTGAGAATAATTACTTCAACGTCACTATTGATGAAATCAATTGTCTCAATCCTGATTTCATCATATTCATGACAGGTCCGACAAAGTTCTGGGAATCACGGTTAAAAAACAAATTAAATAATCCTAAGACTTTCGATTGTTACGGCTACAGCTATCATGATCTATGCTTACTTGAAATAATTACAAATGACATAAAAACAAAATCACCATCAATAAACCTTGCATTCCGAACATATCACCCATGTGCCAGAGGGAAAAAGAAAACCACATACTATCAATCCATTGCCGAAATAATCAAAAGAAAATATATCTTTGAAAACTTACTTATTGATTTTCAAAAAATTAAAGGCAGTACACCTATTATATGTTCCGTAAATGATGAAAAATATGAAGACCAGATTGTTGAAGATAGCAGCATCAATTATTGGTCAAACGAGTGGCTTAGCATAGGATATATTCAAGATAATTATTATGCCTGTATTACATATGGACTTAACAATAATATAGAACTAGGTATAAGAAGGGCACCCGGAACATTGAAAAAAGAATTTAACAGTACACTTAAAGATTATCCGGATTCATCAAATATATGGTGGTATTGCAAAAAAGATATTGACAAGGAACCGATAGAACAAAACATTTCCACCAAAGAATTAATTTTAAAACTCACAAACGGATTAAGCGAACTTTTAGATTTTATGAATAATGAATTATCAAACACATTATAACTTTCTCTGCTCTTGCTCAGTTACACAGAAACAGACAAACAGCTACAGTTGGACAAAAGCAAGCATGATGTCATTATCATAATAATATCTCATTAGTGTCCCGTTAAAATGGGCGAGTTAAACAATTAATCAAAAAGCCCCGGAATCAGGGGATCATTTAGATCTTTGACATCATTGAAATTAGTCTTGTCGAACAGGTCACGCAAGTGGGTTTTGTCAGT